>CBILQL010000006.1:0-22944 GCA_966238865.1 uncultured bacterium | reverse complement strand
GGATGACCCCCAGCAGGGAGGCGCTGAGCAGGCCGATGCCCACCCCGCGGCGCTTGGCGTTGATGCGCTCCATCACCAGGGCGGCCAGCAGCGCCACCGCGGCCACGAAGGGGAAGGTCTCGTACAGGGAGGTGACCGGAGGGCGCTTCATGATGATGATGCGCGCGACGATGCCGGCGACGTGGATGACGAAGCCGGCCAGGAACACCCACAGGGAGGCCTGGTACAGCCACCGCTTGCGCGCCAGGAAGAAGCCGAAGGTTCCGAGCAGGGCCAGCCAGTAGAGCACCAGGGCCCAGAAGAAGGGCTCGCCCTTCTGGTAGGCGATTTCCAGGGGGAAATGGGTGCCGGCCAGCTGCCCGTAGGCGCGGTTTTCGATCGTCTCCTGCAGGGCCGTGCCGGCGCCGGCGAAGGCTTCGGCGTCGCCCTTGCGGTAGGCGACGGCGGCGGCGTGCCAGGCGTCGAGCTCGGCGTGGAAGGCCTGCAGCTGCTCCGGGACCGAGACGGCCTCGGGCGGGCTCATCCAGCCGCCGGGCGCCGACGGGTAGGGCAGCGTCTTGAGCGGGGTGGGGACCAGGCCCTGGGAGCTCAGGTACATGGACTGGGAGAGGCCGATGATTTCCGTTTCCATCGGGGTGCGCGATGACTGGTCGCGGTCGCCCACCTGCTCCAGCACCTGGGCGATGGCGGGCGCCCGGGTCATCAGGTCCCAGAAGGCCAGCCCGGCCTGGTCCGCGGGCAGCTTGAGGCGCTCGCGGGTCTCGGGAACGGTCACGGAATAGGCCGGGGAGGGCAGGGCCCAGGAAAAGGTGCGCGTCAGGCTCACGAACTGCACCAGGTTCGCGTACACCCGCAGCACTTCCTTCTGGTACAGGTCGCGCTTCTCCGCCTCCACGGCGTCGGCCTTCTCGGCCTGGGCCTGGAGCTTGAGCAGGGACTTCTCCACCTGGCGGTAGCTGTACTTGCGGCGATTCTCCGGCTCGACGCCCAGGGCCTGCACCACCTCGGGGTTGTTGATGAGGAAGATCTTGTAGTCCCCGACCAGCTCGGGCGTGAACAGGATGCGGGACATCACCTCCAGGGCGCCTTCTCCTTTGTAGCTCGTGCGGCCCGAGAACTGGAGCAGCATGTGCCGGGCGAAGGTCTCCATAGGCTTGACGCGCCCCTCGTGGAGCACGGCCACCCCGGCCAGGGCGCCCACCTTTTTGAGGCCGACGGGCTTCACGGGTCCGGGATCGGGCAGGAGGGAAGGGACCTCCCCGTGGGGATCGGTCCCCATGCCGGCATGGGGATCCATGGACGGGTCCATAGCGGGGTTGCCGGGGGCCTGGGGGACTTCCCCCATGGCTGGTCCGGCCGCGGCTTTTCCCATGGCGGCTTCGGCCGCGGCTTCGGCGGCGAGGGCGGCCTTGCCGATGTCGGGATGGTCGGACGGCAGGGAGCGGTTCTGGGCCGCGGCGTCCAGGCAGAGGCCCGCGAGCAGCAGGAGCGCGGCCGCGCTTCCACGGATGGAGTTGCGGATCATGGCCGGGCCTCCTTGCGGATGAAGGGGATGAATCGCAGGAGGAAATGCAGCAGCATGCCGGCGAAGACCAGGATGCTGGAGACGTAGGGCAGCACCCGGCCCGGGTTGGTCACCACCGCGAAGGTGCTCTTCTCGGCCATGCCCGGCGCCTGGGCGTAGGAAGCCTGGAAGAAGGTGTATCCCTCGTGCCGCAGGGGATTGTTCATCCAGATTTTGACCGGCCGGGTGGTCCCGTCCAGGTTGAAATCGGCGTAGCTCTCGAAGCTCGAGGGCACGTCGGTCCCGGGATGGACGTTCTTGACGAAGTCGGTGAGCTTCAAGGAGAAGGGGAGGGGATAATGCTTGAGGCGCAGCATCGCGTTCACCCGCTTGCCGTCCAGGGTGAGGATGAGGGGGACCTGCTCCAGGCCGTAGAGGAGGACCTCCTTCTCGGGCTTGCCCCGCTCGGCCAGGGTGAAGATGACGCCGGGGGCGTTGCGGGTGACCTCCTTGTCGGGCCGGCGCTGCTCCAGGGTCCCGATGCCGGAGGCGTTGACGAACTTGGGGCCGCCGGTTGCCTGGGTGGTGAAGGCGTCCGAGTTGCGGTAATAGGCCTTCACCTTGATGCGGCTCTTGTAAGGCGGGACCTCCAGGACGGCGCCGGGCTCGAGGGCCTCGGCGTCGTAGGCGAAGACATGGTTGGTGTCGCCCTTGCTCTCCCAGAAGGCGAGCTCCCAGTCGTGGTAGGCGGTGGTGTAATGCCCTTCCTCGCCCTCGGCCAAAGTGAGCTGGCTTTCCACCGCCAGGGTCTGGGTGAGGAAGCCGCCGAACAGGAGGGCGAAGATGCTGAGGTGCACCACCCAGAGGCCCAGCTTGGCGAGCTTCCAGGGCAGCACCAGGGCCATGGTGACGAGGAGCTGGATGGACAGCACCCAGAGCACCACGCTGGCCCCGGGCAGGGGGAAGAAGCCCCCGATGAGCACCATGCCGTAGCCGAAGAACCGGTTCTGGGCCTCCCACAGCCCGTGATCGGTCTGGTACAGGGTGCCGAAGAAGACCAGGGCGAAGAGGATGAGGAGGCAGATCAAAGTGATGGCCGGATGGAGCACGGCCTTGGTCACGGGATGTCGCGCGGCGGCCTGCCGCCAGGATGGGGAAGGGCTCATGCTTCGGGCCCGCTGATGGCGAGGGACTCGCAGAATCCCTTGATGTCGGCCTTGGCCCGGATGAGGCGATCGCGCTCGCCCATGGCCTTCACGAACACCGTATACGCGGGCGTGGAGATGATGGCTCCGTAGATGCTCTTGTTCTGGGTCATGTCGCCGGAGAGCCGGTCGGTGAAGTCCACGAAGATGCCCTGCTGGCCCGTTTTCGCCCTGAGCTTCGGCGCCGCGTCGATGAGGGCCTGCAACTCCTCGCGGCTGGCGATGAGGCCCACCTGGCCCATCCACCGGGCGATGTTGGCGGGCACGCCGCCGGCATCGCCGGCCAGCTGCACCACGCTCACGTCCAGGGCCCCCGGGTCCGCCTCGCCCATGTGGGCGAACTGGGTGTCGGGGACGGCGAAGCTGCCGATGCGCATGGCGTTGGCGGAGTCGCGGAGCAGCCACGTCTCCGGTAACTCCCACGTCACCTTGATGTCCACGGGGCTGGCATTGGTGGGGGGCAGGGTCCCCATGCCTCCGGCGCGGACGGCCGGCTGGGGCAGTTCCTTGAAGGCTACCTCGGAATAGGTGCGGGGCCGGGATCACCCCCGCAGCCCAGGAAGGCCAGGACGGCCAGGCCGGAAAGCATTCCCCTGCCCAGACGCGCAGAATTGGCCCATTTTGACGATTTTTCGCAAATTGGCATGACCCTAAATTTAGAAAAACTCGAGGACCGGGAATATCGGCCCTATCGGATGCCCCATTGTTAATAAAGTGGGGAAAAAAACTTTTTTTGCCAGTCTATCACCGGGTCCAATCCACATATCCGCCAATCCATCCCCGCCGCTTTCTATGTGGATAGTGTTGAAAAGAAAACCCCTGGCCGGGGTGAGCGCATTAGCTAGACTTTCCCCCCACCTTCGCACCCCGATCCCTGGACTTCGCCCATAAGTCCTTGATACTCAACGTTATGCAATATCTTGTGGTAGGGTCGAAAAAAAACCCCAAGATCTTGTTGTAAAGCGATTTTAAAAACACTAAACTTCCCCCATCGGCGACATCAGCCCAATCTCCCAGAACCGGCGAAGGTTCAGGAAACGATGGGTCCGCGAGCGCCACCCCCGAGGGGGAGGCGAGAGCGGGCACACGGGGTGGGGTGGGCCGGTGACAGGGCGGCGGCAGGGAAACAAGGAAAAGGGACAAAGGAGAACAGTTCATGGCAATGACTCTGACGGAAGGGGTTGGCAAGGAGACGGCGACGGCGGCCCATGCCGCGGTTTCGGACAACGGGGGCGAGCGCGCCTCCGGCAGCGTGGGGACCCTGGTGGCGGGGCTGGATCCGGCCAAGTACCAGGTCGAACGCCGCGACGGCTCGATCGTCAAGTTCAAGGGCGACAAGATCGTCATCGCCATCACCAAGGCCTTCCTGGCGGAGGAGAACCTCTCCACGGCCACGGCCCGCATCCTCGAAGAGGTCAACAGCATCGCCGACCTGGTCTTCGGCAGCCTGGCCAAGCGCCGCCCCAACGGCGGCACCTGGCACATCGAGGACATCCAGGACCAGGTCGAGCTGGCCCTCATGCGCGTGGGCCGCCCCGAGGTGGCCAAGCGCTACGTGCTCTACCGCCAGGAGCGCGCCAAGCTGCGCGAGGCCCAGAAGTCCGGCCACGTCGTCGAGACCCCGGCCGCGCCCGCCCAGGACTATACGGTCACCGACGCCCAGGGCAAGGTGGTCCCCCTCGACCGCTCCCGCGTGCAGGAGATCATCCGCGAGGCCTGCGCCGGCTACGCCGACGTGGTCTCCGAGGAGCGCATCCTCAAGGAGACCCTGGCCAACCTCTATCCCGGCATCCCCGTCAAGGACGTGTCCAAGGCCCTCGTCATGGTGGCCTGCGCCCACATCGAGGAGGATCCGGCCTGGAGCTTCGTCACCGCCCGCATGCTCATGGACGACATCCGGGACGAGGTGCTGGGCTCCCGCCTCACCCAGGCCCAGATGGAGAAGCGCTACGCCACCTACTTCCCCGAGTTCATCCAGCTCGGCGTCGAGAACCAGCTGCTCGACAAGCGCATGCTGGAATTCGACCTCGACCGCCTGGGCAAGGCCCTGAACGCCTCCCGCGACAACCAGATCACCTACCTGGGCCTCAAGACCCTCTACGACCGGTACTTCGTGCACCTGCCCGACGGCCGCACCATCGAGCTGCTCCAGGCCTTCTGGATGCGCGTCGCCATGGGCCTCAGCCTCAACGAGGTGGACCGCGAGGCCCGCGCCATCGAGTTCTACGAGGTGCTCTCGTCGTTCCGCTTCACCAGCTCCACGCCGACCCTGTTCAACTCCGGCACCCTGCACAGCCAGATGTCCTCCTGCTACCTGACCACGGTCCCGGACGACCTGGGAGGAATATTCGGCGCCATCCGCGACGACGCCATGCTCTCCAAGTTCGCCGGCGGCCTCGGCAACGACTGGTCCAACGTGCGCGGCCTCGGGTCGCACATCAAGGGCACCAACGGCAAGAGCCAGGGCGTCATCCCCTTCCTCAAGGTGGCCAACGACACCGCCGTGGCCGTGAACCAGGGCGGACGCCGGAAGGGCGCCATGTGCGCCTACCTGGAGACCTGGCACATGGACATCGAGGAGTTCCTGGAGCTCCGCAAGAACACGGGCGACGACCGCCGCCGCACCCACGACATGAACACCGCCAACTGGATCCCCGACCTGTTCATGAAGCGGGTGATGCAGGAGGGGGAGTGGACCCTGTTCAGCCCCAACGAGGTGCCGGACCTCCACGACCTGTACGGCGCCGCCTTCGACAAGCGCTACAAGTTCTACGAGGAGGAGGTCAAGGCCGGCCGCATCAAGACCTTCAAGAAGATCCCGGCCCTGTCCCTGTGGCGCAAGATGCTCACCATGGTGTTCGAGACCGGCCATCCCTGGATGACCTTCAAGGACCCCTCCAACGTGCGTTCGCCCCAGCGGCATGCCGGCGTGGTGCACAGCTCCAACCTGTGCACCGAGATCCTGCTCAACACCAGCGAGGCCGAGATCGCCGTGTGCAACCTGGGCTCCGTCAACCTGGCGGCCCACATCAAGGACGGCGGCGCGGGGACGCGCGTGCTCGACCAGGCCCTCATCGAGAAGACGGTGACCACCGCCATGCGCATGCTGGACAACGTCATCGACCTCAACTACTACCCGGTGGTGCAGGCCCGCAACTCCAACCTGCGGCACCGCCCCGTGGGCCTGGGGCTCATGGGCTTCCAGGACGCCCTCTACGACATCGGCATCCCCTATGCCTCCGAGGCCGCCGTGGACTTCGCCGACAAGAGCATGGAGGTCATCTCCTACTACTCCATCCTGGCCTCCTCCAAGCTGGCCAAGGAGCGGGGCACCTACCCGTCCTACCAGGGCTCCTCCTGGTCCAAGGGCCTCCTGCCCATCGACACGGTGGAGCTGATGGCCGCCGAGCGCGGCGAGCCCGTGCTCATGGACACCAAGGCCTCCCTGGACTGGGCCCCGGTGCGCGAGCACATCAAGCTGTGGGGCATGCGCAACTCCAACTGCATGGCCATCGCCCCCACGGCAACGATCTCCAACATTATTGGAGTCGCCCAGTCTATCGAGCCGACCTACAAGAACCTCTACGTGAAGAGCAACCTCTCCGGCGAGTTCACGGTCATCAACACCTACCTGGTGGAGAAGCTCAAGGCCCTGGGGCTCTGGGACAAGGCCATGGTCGACGACCTCAAGTACTTCGACGGCGAGCTGGCCGAAATCGCCCGCATCCCCGAGGCGGTCAAGAAGACCTTCCTCACCGCCTTCGACATCGAGCCCAAGTGGCTGATCCTCTGCGCCATGAAGCGCCAGAAGTGGATCGACATGGGCCAGTCCCTCAACCTGTACATGGCCCAACCCTCCGGCAAGAAGCTGGACACCATGTACAAGCTGGCCTGGCAGACCGGCCTCAAGACCACCTATTACCTGCGGTCCCTGGGCGCCACCAACGCCGAGAAGTCCACTTTGGACAAGACCCGCGGCGTGAACGCGGTGGCCGTGGATCCGGGGGCCAACGGCCACAGCGCCAACGGCGCGGCCCCGGCGGCCGGCCGGTCGGGCGGTTCCCGGGGCGAGGACGCCCTGGTCGCCAGCCTGGCCAAGGAAACCATCGTCAAGGACGCTGCGGCCGCCCCGGCGATAGCCCAAGCGGACGAAGCAGACCTGAACGCGGCCAAGATGGCCTGTTCCATCCTGAACGGAGAGGAGTGCGAAGCATGTCAGTGAGCAACTTTTGGGATGACGAGGAGGTGGCGACCACCACCGTGGCCCCGGCCGCGCAGCCCGCCGCTCCCGCGGCCCCGCGCGCCCCCGAGGCCGCCCCCGCCGCGGCCCGGCCCGTGGAGGCCCCGGCACGTCCCGTCCAGGCTCCGTCCGCTCCTGCCGCCCCGGCTGTCCCGGCCGCTGCGGCCCCGGTGGAAACCGCCGCCCAGGCCGCCCTCAAGGCGGCGGCCGCCTCCCTGAACGGCACGGCCCATCTCGGGTCCCTGCTGGGGGAGAGCACCGCCCGGGTAAAGGTGGACGAGAAGCGCATCATCAACTGCCGCGCCGATCTCAACCAGCTGGTGCCCATCAAGTACCAGTGGGCCTGGCAGAAGTACCTGGACGCCTGCGCCAACCACTGGATGCCGCAGGAAATCAACATGTCCCGGGACATCGAGCTGTGGAAGAGCAACGAGCTCACCGAGGACGAGCGCCGCATCGTCAAGCGGAACATGGGCTTCTTCTCCACCGCCGACAGCCTGGTGGCCAACAACATCGTGCTGGCGGCCTACAAGCACATCACCAACCCCGAATGCCGCCAGTACATGCTGCGCCAGAGCTTCGAGGAGGCCCTGCACACCCACGCCTACCAGTACATCGTGGAGTCGCTGGGCCTCGACGAGGCCGAGATCTTCAACATGTACCACGAGGTCAACTCCATCCACGGCAAGGACGCCTTCGAGATCTCGCTCACCCGCGAGATGCTCCGCCCCGACTTCGAGACGGAGACCTTCAAGGGCGCCCAGACCTTCCTGGAGAACCTCATCGGCTACTACGTGATCATGGAGGGCATCTTCTTCTACAGCGGCTTCGTGATGATGCTGAGCTTCCAGCGCCAGAACCGGCTCCCCGGCTCCGGCGAGCAGTTCCAGTACATCCTCCGCGACGAGACCATGCACATGAACTTCGGTATCGACGTGATCAACCAGATCAAGATCGAGAACCCCGACCTGTGGACCCCGGCCGTGAAGGAGAAATCCACCGAGCTGGTCCGCAAGGCCGTCGAGCTCGAGATCGCCTACGCCAAGGACACGATGCCCCGCGGTATACTAGGGCTCAACGCCTCGATGTTCGAGGACTACGTCCAATACGTCGCCGACCGCCGCCTCGAGAAGATCGGCCTGCAGAAGGTCTACAACGCCAGCAACCCCTTCCCCTGGATGTCCGAGATCCTGGATCTCAAGAAGGAGAAGAACTTCTTCGAGACCCGCGTTACGGAATACCAGACGGGGGGCGCGCTGAACTGGGACTGAGGGGAAAGCCGGAAGTCGAAGAACGAGGGGCTCCGCGAAGGCGGGGCCTTTTTGTTTGGTGGGATATGGTTCGGTTGAACTACAAGTTATACGGACGATGAAACAGGAGAAAATATTGTCGTTAAACCTCGCCACCTACTTCTTTGAGCCAACTCAGAAAGTGCTTGGGCATTGCCTTAAGGATGTCATCTATACCGATCCAGGTGGAGCAGATTTCCTTTGTGAAAAAGAGACCGGAATTCAAACCATGGGTGGCCAGGTAGAGCTTCAATTTGATAATGACAACAGCCTTTACATTTCCTGGGAAAATATTCGTGGATGGGAACAGTACTCTCTTGGCTGTTCAAGCTCTACATTTTGGAATGAAGAACTCCCCAGATGGTCTGTTGCGAAGTCAAAATGGTGGGAGGAATTTGTAGGGAAAAGACTGATCAAAGTAGAATCTTGGGGATATCAAGATGCCGCGCAAGAGCAGCACCTCGTCAAATTGATTTGGGAAAATAGTCAGGCAATTGCGATCGCAAATTGGAAGGAGGAACAAGACTTCCTTCCAAGGTTTCCCTTTGGAGACGACGTGTGGATCATTTTCAGTGAAAGCGACATCACGGAATTATCAAGGAAAATGGAGCTTGTCAAAATCTGCGCGCAAGAATATAAAAAGTAGATCGAGAATGAATCGAAGTAAGTCTCCAGGAGGTATTGAAGATTAATCGTGGCAATAAAACTAAACGGAAATTAAGAGGTGTCTACCATTAAACATGGTGCTTCTCCGTATAACAATCGGACAGACTGCGCGCGGCCGTCACGGGGCTTGCGTCGAAGTCTTGGGGAAACCTTGGCGGTCCCATCCGGGGCCTTTTCCTCTTTACGCGTGAGGAGGAGGATGCGCGGGCTTCCAGCTTCTGTAAAAGCGTAATGTCCTTGGATGGCCGCTGCGTCGACCCGCTTTTGAAGGATAGGAGGAACAGGAGAGGTCGTATCCACAACGACTTTTTCGGCTCGGTGTGCAACCCATTGCCGCAAGAAATAGGATTAAAACGCGCAAACCGATTCGGGTCGATGATTCTGAAAAGGATCCATGGTCATAAAGTCCTACTTGAAACGGGTCACTGGAAGTTAACTAATGTCGCCACATTTTTAAGTGTTTTCGAACACCCGCAACACCCTTATTTCCTCGGCTGCCACAGCGTTTTGCACTTCACGGTCGATTTGAAGTCAAAAGAGCATGTCATCCCTGCCCAAGGGAAAAGCAGGGCAATCAGACGCTGCCCGATTACTAGATTTTCCCACGATTTCCGATCCGTGCTTTCTCCATCATCCCCCAGGAGTCGCCGTGCGGCCTATTTCTACCACTTCCCCGCTCATGGCCCGAACCGCCCCTTTCCTCGACTGCTCCGCTCGGCCCATTGTGGCAGTCTGCATCGCCATGGCCCTCGCCCTGGGGCTGGGCCTCTCCGCCTGCGGGAAGACTGAAAAGAAGGCCGCCAAGCAGAACAATACCGCCCTGGCCACTTTGATTTCAGGATTCAGCGGCGGCACGATATCGGCGGATGGACCCATCAAGGTCATCTTCGTCAATCCCGTACCTGATTCCGCATCCCTCAACGTGACCTTGGAAAAGAACCCCTTCGACATTACGCCCGGGGTGAAAGGCCCGGCGGTTTGGACCGACGCCCGCACCCTGGAGTTCCGCCCGTCCGAGCGCCTCAAGCGCGGGGAGACGTACCAGGTCGCACTGAACCTGGACAAAATCCTCACGGTGCCCGAGACCCTGCGCAAGCTGGAGTTCAAGGTCACGGTCATGCGCCAGCATTTCGAAACGGACCTGGGCGGCCTGGAGGTGGTGAGCGAGTCCGATCTCGGGTGGCAGCGCCTGGGCGGGCTGCTGCGCCTGGCCGACGGCGAGGAGGCGCCGGCCGTGGAGAAGATGCTGACGGCCTTCCAGGACGGCAAGCCGGTCACGGTGCGGTGGGAGCACAGGCCGGACCGGCGCGAGCATCCCTTCCGCGTGGACAGCCTGCGCCGCGGCGAGGACTCCTCCCGGCTCGTCCTCAAGTGGGACGGCGGCCCCGTGGGCGCGGAGGCGAAGCGCGAGGACACCGTGATCATCCCGTCCCTGGGCGCCTTCCAGGTCATGTCCGTGACAGCGGCCAAGGGCGATGAGGCTTACGTGTCGGTGCGCTTTTCCGACCCGCCCCAGAAGGGGCTCGATTTCCGCGGCCTCATCGAGGTGCCGGAGCAGGGAGGCTTGCGCTACCAGGCGCAGGGGAACGAGGTCCGCGTCTACAGCAGCAGCGAATGGAACGGCACCAAGACCGTGCAGGTGTCCGAGGGCGTGCGGAACATTTACGGCAAGGCCCTCAAGAACCCCGGCGGCTTCGTGGTGGTCTTCGAGGAGGTGAAGCCGGGAGTTCGGTTCACGGGCAAGGGCGTCATCCTTCCCGGCAATGGCAACCTGACCTTGCCCTTCGAGGCCGTCAACCTGCGATCCGTGCGGGTGTCGGTGGTGCGCATCTTCGCCGGCAACGTGCCACAATTCCTGCAGGTGAACGACCTGGAGGGACAATATGAATTGCAGCGGGTGGGACGTTCCATCCTGACAAAGACCGTGGCCCTGAATCCCACCGCCTCCATGCGTCCGCGCTGGGCCCGCTACGCCCTGGACCTGACGGACCTGGCCCGCAAGGATCCCCAGCCGGGTGCCCTGTACCGCGTCACCCTGTCCTTCAAGCGTTCCCAGAGCACCTATCCTTGCGCCGACTCCGGCGCGGTCGAGGAGGAGGAGGCCCTGCAGAACTGGGACGAGGACAAGGCCAACCAGGCCAGCGGCTGGGACGGCATCGAGTCCTACTATGACGGCGAGGAGTACGACTGGTCGCAGCGGGAGGATCCCTGCTCCCCGTCCTATTACAAGTATGGGCGCACGGCCTCGCGCAATTTCCTGGCCTCGGACATCGGCCTCCTGGTCAAGTCGGCCGGCGGGGGGACGGAGAGCCGGCCCGGCAAGCTGCAGGTGGTCGCCACCGATCTCCTCAGCGCCCAGCCGCTCAAGGACGTGGAATTGGAAGCGCTCAATTATCAGCACCAGGCGGTGGGGAAGGGCAGGACCGACGGCGACGGCTTCGCGGAGCTGGAGGTGTCCGGCAAGCACTTCCTGTTGCGGGCCGTCAAGGGGGATCAGCGGGGTTACCTCAAGATCGACGACCCTTCCGCCCTGCAGATGGGACGCTTCGACGTGGGCGGGCTGGCCGTGCGGGACGGCCTCAAGGGCTACCTGTTCGGCGAGCGCGGCGTGTGGCGGCCGGGCGACAGCCTGTACTTGACCTTCATCCTCGAGGATCGGCAGGGACGCCTTCCCGCCGGCCACCCCGTAAGCCTCGAGCTCAAGGATCCCCAGGGCAGGGTAACGCGATCGCTGACGCGCTCCAGCGACGGCGGGTTCTATTCCTTCGCCACCGCCACCGATCCGGACGCTCCCACGGGAGTCTGGCTGGCGCAGGTCAAGGCCGGTCCGGCCGTATTCGAGGAGCGCCTCAAGATTGAGACCGTGGTGCCCAACCGCCTCAAGATCAAGGCCGAGTTCTCTCCCAAGCCCCTGGTCCGGGGCGAGCCGGTGAAAGGGAACCTGGACGTCTATTGGCTGAGCGGTGCGGTGGCCAAGCATCTGGAAGCCGACGTGGAGATGACCCTGGAATCCGCGAAGCCGGAATTCCCGACCTTCACGGACTACGTGTTCAGCGATCCCGTGCGCCGCTTCGAGCCGGAGACCCAGGCGCTGTTCCAAGGCCGCATCGACGCCAACGGCCGGGCATCCTTCAGCCGTTCCGTGCAGGTTTCCGGGAAGGCTCCCGGCGCCCTCCGGGCCAATTTCCGCACGCGCGTGATGGAGGTGGGCGGGGCCTTCAGCGTGGACCGCATCAGCGAAACCTTCCACCCCTACGGGGCCTATGTGGGGATCAAGCTTCCTCCGGGCGATAGGGAGCGGGGCATGCTGCTCACCGATACCCTGCACCCGGTCAAGTTGTGCCTGCTCGATCCCCAGGGCCGCAAGCTGGGCAAGCGCCGCGTCGAAGTGAAGCTGTCCAAGGTGGAATGGCGCTGGTGGTGGGAGCAGGATCAGCAGAACGCCAGCTACCTCACCTCCGAGTCGGGAAACCTCCTGCAGGAGGACACTGTGACCTTGACGGGCGGGGAAGGTACCTGGGGCCTGAAGGTGAAGTACCCGGAATGGGGCCGCTACCTGGTGCGCGTCTGCGACCTGGATGGCGGCAAGGAGGCCCATTGCACTGGCAAGGTCTTCTACATGGATTGGCCCGGCTGGGCGGGACGCGCCCAGCGCGAAGGCCCGGGCGGCGGCGCCGCGGTGCTGTCCTTCTCCTCGGACAAGCCCAAGTACACGGTGGGGGAGAAGGCCCGCCTCACCATCCCCAGCCCCAAGTGCGGCCGCGCCCTCGTCAGCATCGAGAAGGGCGGCACGGTGCTCAAGCGCTATTGGGTGGACCTCAAGGAGAAGGAGACCGTCCACGAGATCGAGACCACCCCGGCCATGTCTCCGAACGTGTATGTCTTCGTCACCTTGCTCCAGCCCCATGCGCGCACGGAGAACGATCTGCCCATCCGCCTCTACAACGTGGTCCCCATCCAGGTGGAGGACCCCGCCACCCGCCTGTCTCCGGAGGTGAAGGTCGATCCCGGCGTGTTCCGCCCCGGCGAGAAGGCCGTGCTCACCGTCTCGGAGAAGAGCGGCAAGCCCATGCAATACGTGGCGGCCGTGGTGGACGAGGGCCTGCTCGACCTGACCCGGTTCCCGACTCCGGATCCCTGGAAGCGCTTCTACGCCCGCGAGGCCCTGGGCGTCAAGACCTGGGACCTGTTCGACTTCGTGGCCGGGGCCTACGGCTCCCGCCTGGAGCGCCTCCTGTCCATCGGCGGTGACGAAGAAGGCCTCAAGAACGCGGAAGGCCGCAAGGGCAACCGCTTCCCGCCCATGGTGCGCTTCCTGGGGCCGTTCACTTTGGAGAAGGGCAAGCAGGCGCGCCATGAGCTGGCCATCCCCCAATACGTGGGATCCGTGCGTGTGATGATCGTGGCCGGGCGCGATGGCGCCTACGGCTTCGCCGAAAAGGCCGTGCCCGTGCGCAAGCCCTTGATGGTGCTGGGCACCCTGCCGCGCGTCCTGTCTCCGGGGGACAGCTTCGCCCTCCCCATCTCGGTTTTCGCCATGGAACAGCATGTCCGCGACGTGGAAGTCACTGTCACCGCCACGTCCCCGGTTCGCCTGTCCCGGGGGAGCAAGCGCACCCTCGTCTTCAAGGAACCCGGCGACGAGGTGGTCGTGTTCGGGCTGGAAGCCGGCCAGGCGGAAGGCTGGGCCAAGGTGACCATCAAGGCCAAAAGCGGATCGGAACAGGCAGAGCAGACGATGGAGGTGGAGGTGCGCAACCCCAACTCCCGCATCACCACAGTGGTCCCGGCCCTGGTGCAGCCCGGCGCCACCTGGTCCCATGCATTCAAGCCCATCGGAGCGGCCGGCGGCAACAAGGCCGTGCTGGAGCTTTCCCGCATCCCGCCCCTGGACCTCGGGAAACGCCTGGGTTACCTGGTGCGATATCCCCACGGCTGCGTGGAGCAGACCACCTCCGGGGCCTTCCCCCAGCTGTACCTGGAATCGCTGATGGACCTGCCCAAGGCGTACAAGGCCGACGTCGAGAAGCATGTGAAGGCCGCCATCTACCGGCTGAAGGGCTTCCAGGGCCCCTCCGGGGGCTTCGGCTTCTGGCCCGGCGATCAATACGTGAACGACTGGGGCAGCACCTATGCCGGCCACTTCCTGGTGGAGGCGGAAAAGCAGGGCTATAGCCTGCCCACCGGAGTCCTCGACCAGTGGAAGAAATTCCAGCGGACCCAGGCCCAGGGCTGGAGCGCCCAGGCGGGGGGAGACAATTCCCATAGCCAGCTCGCCCAGGCCTACCGCCTCTACACTTTGGCCCTGGCGGGATCGCCGGAAATGGGGGCCATGAACCGCCTCAAGGAGTCCAAGACGCTGTACCTTCCCGCCCGCTGGCAGCTGGGCGGCGCCTACCAGCTGGCGGGCCAGGCCGAGGTGGCGGAATCCCTGGTGAAAGGCGCCGCGGAGGTCAAGCCCTACGTGGAGCAGGACGGCACCTTCGGATCCGACCTGCGCGACAAGGCCATGATGCTGGAGGTGCTGAGCCTGATGGGACGCAAGACCGAGGCCACACCCCTCATGCAGGACGTGGCCGCCGGCCTGTCGAAGTCCGAGGTCTTGAGCACCCAGACCACGGCCTATTCCCTCATCGCCATGGCCCGGTACGCCGGCCGGAATTTCGACCGGGGAAATCCCGTGCCCTTCTCCCTCAAGGTGAACGGGACGTCCCAGGACGGCCGCGTGGAAGCGCCCATCCTGCAGAAGGAAATCAAGCTCAAGGAAGACGGCGACAATCAGCTGGAGGTGTCCAACAAGGGCACGGGTCAGCTGTACGCCCGCCTCATCCTGGAAGGCGTTCCGCCCCTGGGCAAGGAGCAGGCCTCCAACGAGGGCATCGAGCTGGACGTCTCCTACAAGGACATGAAGGGCGAAAGCCTCGACCCCTCCAAGCTGGAGCAGGGCCAGGACTTTGTGGCCGAGTTCGCCGTCCGGCATCCCGGAAACCGCGCCCCCTTGCGGCAGCTGGCGCTCAGCAGCGTGTTCCCATCGGGATGGGAAATCCGCAACACCCGCATGGACCCCACCCAGGCCATGACCAGCCAGACGAGCAAGAAACCGCGCGCCGGCGCCTGGTTCCTCCGGCCGGAGACGGAGTTCTCCATGTTCGAGCATCAGGACTTCCGCGACGACCGGGTGCACACCTACTTCCATCTCAAGACCGGCGAGCAGAAGGTCTTCCGCTTCTTCCTGAACGCCGCTTATCTCGGGACATACCGTCTGCCCCAAAGCAAGGTGGAAGCCATGTACGACCCGGGCGTCCATGCCCGCACACAGGGTATGAAGGTGGAGGTGACCCAGGCCGAAGGCGAAGCGGGCGATCCCTCGGCCGAACCGTCCCTGGGCCGCGATGGCGGCGGCTCCGGGAACGGGTCCAGAGACGGGTCCGGCGACGACGAATGATCCGATGACGGCGGCAGGCCCATGGTCCCGAATTCCGCTCCTCCGTCGCCGGGGAGTCCGACGCATGTTTGCCGGCCTGCTTCTTCTCCTTTTGGCCATGGGCCTCCTGCCCCTGGCCCTATCCGATCCCCTGTTCCGCGACCCCTTTTCCACCGCGGTGCTGGCTCGCGACGGCCGCATGCTCGGCGCCAAAATCGCCAAGGACGGCCAATGGCGCTTTCCGGCCCTCGACACCTGCCCGTCCCGCTTCGCCATAGCAGCCATGGCCTATGAAGATCGCCGCTTCCGCTGGCATCCCGGCGTGGACCCACTGGCCCTGGGCCGGGCCCTGTTCCAGAACCTCAAGGCCGGTTCGGTTCGCAGCGGCGCCAGCACCTTGACCATGCAGGTCATCCGCCTCTCCCGCCGCGATCGTCCCCGGACCCTACTGGAAAAGGCCCGCGAATCCCTGCTGGCGCTGGGACTTGAGCTGTCCCACCGCAAAGACGGCATCCTCGCCCTGTATGCCTCGCATGCCCCGTTCGGCGGGAACGTGGTGGGCCTTTCGGCCGCCTCCTGGCGCTACTTCGGACGGGGGCCGGAAAGCCTTTCCTGGGGCGAGACGGCCCTGTTGGCCGTCCTGCCCAACAGCCCCTCCCTGATGCACCCGGGCCGGAACCGCGACCTCCTGCAACAAAAGCGGGACCGGCTGCTGGTCCGGCTCTGGAAGGACGGGCACATGGACAGCCTCACCTGCGCCCTGGCCCGCCTGGAGCCATTGCCGGATAAGCCCCTGCCGCTGCCCCGGTTGGCTCCCCACCTGGTGGAAAGGCTGGCCGCCGGTTCTCGGGACCGTGTGCCGTCCGCTCATCTGCCGGGTATCATGCCAGTTTCCAGTATTGCGGGAGATACCCCTGTTTCCGGATCTCCAAGCCTCGATCGCACGACCCTGGATGCCGACCTACAGGCCCGGGCGGGCGAAATTCTGGCCCGGCGGCGAAGCGCCTTGGCCGGCGCCCGCATCGAAGACGCGGCCATCCTGGTGCTGGAAACCGCCACGGGCCGGCCTTTGGTCTACCTGGGCAATATGCCCGCCCTGGAAGGCGCTCCGGGCCGGGAGGCGGACATGGTGGCCGCGCCCCGCAGCACCGGCAGCCTGCTCAAGCCGTTCCTGTATGCGGCCATGCTGGACGCCGGGGAGCTTCTACCCGGGACCTTGGTGCCGGACATCCCTTCTCAAATCGGCGGCTATGCCCCCGAAAATTTCGACCGCGGCTTCGAAGGGGCGGTGCCGGCCCGCATGGCCCTGGCCCGGTCCCTGAACGTTCCCGCGGTGCGCATGCTGCGGGACTACGGCGCCGGACGTTTCCTGCACCACCTGAGGGGTCTGGGACTCACCACTTTGACGCGGTCCGTCGGCGATTATGGACTCACTCTGGTGCTGGGTGGCGCCGAGGGCACCTTGTGGGAGCTCTGCGGCTTATATGCCGGCCTGGCGCGCGCCGCCCTGAAGCCCGCGCCGCCCCCGTATCCGGGTCCCGCAGCCGCATGGTTCGCCCTCCAGGCCATGGCCGAGGTTTCGCGTCCCGACGCCGAGCAGCATTGGCGCAGCTTCGCCAGCAGCCGCTGGGTGGCCTGGAAAACCGGCACCAGCTTCGGCTTCCGCGATGCCTGGGCCGTGGGCGTGACGCCTGAATACGTGGTGGGCGTATGGGTGGGCAACGCCAGCGGCCAGGGCCGCCCCGGCATGACCGGCATCCAGGCGGCGGCCCCCATCCTGTTCGAGACCTTCAACCTGCTGCCGCAGTCGACGGTGTTCCCGCGCCCCCAGGGCGCGCTTGTCCGCATCCCGCTGTGCCGCCAGAGCGGCATGCGGCCCTCGCCCCATTGCCCGACGCTGGACAGCGCCTGGGTGCCGCAAGCCGGTCTGCGCACGGGGGCCTGTCCCTATCACCGCATCGTCCACCTCGATGCCGAGGGCCGCCGGGTGCACGACGGGTGCATGCCCGTGGCCGCTATGCGGCATGTGCCCTGGTTCGTGCTGCCTCCGTCCCAGGAATGGTTCTACCGCCAGCGCCATTCCGACTACCTGCCCGCTCCCGCCTGGCGCCCGGAATGCGAAGCGGCCATCGCCGGCCAGCCCAGGTCCATGGACCTGATCTACCCCCGCGGTTCCGCCAGGATCTATGTGCCCGTGGAGCTGGACGCACGGCGAGGTCGTACCGTCTTCGAAGCCGTACACCGCGACCCCGGGGCGAAGGTCTTCTGGCACCTGGACCAGGACTACCTGGGCGTAACCCAGGAGTTCCACAAGCGGGCGGTGGATCCGGGGCCGGGTCGGCACACCTTGCTGCTGGTGGATGACAAGGGAGAGAGGCTGGAGCATGGGTTCGAAGTGCTGGCGCGGGACGAGGCGAACCCTTCGACCCAATCGTCCGGGCGATGACAGGTCCAAAGGGATTGCCCTTGCAGTCGAAAGCCCCTATGTGCCGCAAACCTTCCTATCGAGGGTATCCTGAAGGAGGGCCTATATCACCTATGAAATCAAGGGATCGGGACGCATGTTGTATCTGACGGTTCATCTCTATGGAAGAAGCGGGACACCTGGAGAATTCAAGGCCTATGAACAAAAGGCTTTGGGCATTTTCAAGAAGCATGGCGGAGAGGTGGTAGTGGCCTATGCCCCGGACCGACCCACCGGTAGCCAAGAGGTCCCGGACGAAATCCAGGTATTGCGCATCGAAAGCCGCGAGGCTCTGGAGAAGTTCAAGAACGATCCGGAACGGGCCAGCCTTGCGTCCGAGAGGGGCGCGGTGATTCGGAGAACCGATGTATTCCTTGCCGCTGAACAGATAGACTATCAGGATCCGTAAGATGTCTTTGCAAGTTCCATGCATATTTTGGGCGAAAAATCGCATTTTTTCCCTCTTCCGTCATCATTTTAAAGGTCGTCACCATTTCAATCGAAGTGCAGTGGATGTATCTTTGGGGCTAACCCCGGTAGATGCCGATTATGAATGACCGATACCCGAAGCATACCTTGGAAATGTTCCCTGGTTTCATCTGGATCGGATACCTGGATGAAATCAATGGGCGGAGCGTGATGAAGACGATCGAATTATTCATCGACCTGAGCGCCACCCACAAAATCAGCCGGTTCATCTCCGACAGCCGGGGATGCGCCTTGGATTATCCGGTCATGGAGCGCTACGAGGTGGGAAAATACTGGGCTGAAAAGGTGTCGCCGGATATTTTTGTCGCGAGCATCGTGGATGAATCCCATTGGTCCGGCTTGGTGGAAAACGTCGCGAGCAATCGGGGCGGCAGAAACCTGCTGGCCACCACGGATAAAGCGAAAGCGCTCGAATGGATCCGGTCGCGCTAAATCGCTTCAAGGCTATCGCCCGATCAGATAGGAAACGATGGGCAGAGCAAGCAGGTTCAGCGGAATCGTGAAGCGAAGGGATTTAGCCCGCCAGCTTCAACAATGATGCAGGCCCGATTCGAACATTATTCCCAGCCCGTCCTCCCGATCCGGAGCTTCCTCCTGAGGCTGGCCAAGCATGGGGGAATTGCCGGCGCCTTCCTGGCTTCTTCCCTGGCCGTCGGCATCATAGGATACCGTTACCTGGGCGACTTGTCCTGGCTGGACGCTTTCCTCAATGCCAGCATGATCCTGACAGGTATGGGGGCCGTTTCCCCCCTGACGACGCCGGGTGCCAAGGTGTTCGCCGGGTGCTATGCTCTGTATAGCGGGGTGGCTTTCCTGAGCGCGGTGGGCATTCTGTTCGCCCCGGTCGTGCATCGCCTCCTGCATCGGTTCCACCTCGGACGGTAGGCGGATGGGTATATTTCCAACCACCATGATCGAAGTGCTTGTCGGCGACATCACGAAAGTTGCCGTGGACGCCATCGTGAACGCCGCCAACACGTCCTTGCTGGGCGGCGGCGGGGTGGACGGGGCCATCCACAGGGCGGCGGGGCCGCGCTTGTTGGAGGAATGCCGGACCCTTGGGGGCTGCAAGGTCGGAGAGGCCAAGATCACCGCTGGGTACGATTTGTCGGCCCGGCATGTGATCCACACCGTGGGGCCGGTTTGGGGCGGGGGCGGCAGGGGAGAGGCGAAGCTCCTGGAAAGCTGTTACCGCAACAGCCTGCGCCTGGCCCGGACCCATGGCCTCAGGACCATCGCTTTCCCGGCCATCAGTTGCGGGGTATACGGATATCCCATTGACAATGCCGCCGAGGTGGCGGTAGCGGCCATCAAGGGCGAGGTCGGGTCGGGGGAGGATTTCGACAGGGTGCTTTGCGTGGCCTTCGACGAGATGGTGGCCGGGGTACTCCGGAGTGTCCTGTCGAAAGGAGCGGCAGGTTAAAATGACATTGCTGGATAGCGCCCCCATCCACCAGCTGATTCCCATCGTGCAATCGGCCATCAGCCCCATGATCATGATTTCCGGCATCGGGCTGCTGCTGATCTCCATGTCCAACCGCCTCAGCCGGAACATCGACCGCATCCGCAAGCTGGTGGAGATGCGGGAGGCCGGGGAGCCCAAGGCGGAAGCCCAGATCCGCATCATCTGGCGCCGGGCCCGTCTGCTCCGGGTGTCCATGACCCTTGCGGCGGTGAGCATCCTCATGGCCGCCCTCAACATCATCCTGCTGTTCCTGGCGGCCGTGTTCGCCCTGCATCTCAACGTCCTCATCATCCTGCTGTTCATCCTGGGGATGCTTTCCATCATCGGCGCCATGGTGTTGTACGTTTTCGAAATCAACCAGTCGATCCGGGCCATCGGCATGGAACTGCAGGAGTGATCTGCATGTTTAAACGGTGCCGCATGAGCCGTCCGGAAACGCTGCTGTATGCCAAGGCCGGCTTCGGGTACTATTACCAACGCTTGTACGCCGAGGCCTATGGCGGCCTGCAAGCCGGCTACCCCTTCGGTTGGCTGAAACCATCTCTCACCTTCGGTATTGGACTCCAGTCCTGCAACCGGAAGCATTTCAATTATGGAGAAGGTGATCCGCCTGCCCCCGGGGTCAGCGAATACACGCGGAAAAGGCGAACCTTCACTCCCTTCGGTTACGGCGCCAGGTTGGATGCCTTCGACAAGGTCTACGGAGAATTCGAAGGGCGGGTGGAGGTAATGCCAATGTGGAAAATCGAACTCGGTAATCGGATCCTGTAAGGTCATATTACCCATGTTTTATCCGGGTAGGGAGGGCGAAGCGACGATGAGCGCAGGTGTATTTTCCAGCCAGGTCCATGCGGAGCGTCGGAAGCGGTTGCGGGAGAAAATCCCCTCGGGGCTGATCCTGGTGCCCGGCAACCGGGAAGCCGCCATGAATTATCCCGCCAATACCTATCCCTTCCGGCAGGACAGTTGCTTCCTGTATTTCTTCGGGGCGGACCGGCCGGACCTGGTGGGCCTCCTCGACGTGGACGAGGGGCGGGACTATCTGTTCGGGAACGATGTCACCCTGGAGGACGTCATCTGGACGGGACCCCAGGCCACGGTCAAGGAGATGGCCGCGGAGGCGGGGACGGACGGCTCGGGGACGCCGGCGCAGCTGATGGACAAGCTGCGGGACGCGAAGGCGCGCAACCGCATGATCCACCTGCTGCCGAGCTATCGGGCCGATCAATGGACCCAGCTCGAGGTCCTGCTCGGTCAGCCCGGGTCCAAGCTGAAGGGCATGGTCTCGGAAGTCCTGATCGATGCCGTAGTGGACCTGCGGTCGGTCAAATCGGAGGCCGAGATCGCCGAGATCGAGAACGCCCTGGCGGTCACGGCGAAGGGCTTCGCTGCCGTCGCCGCGGCGGCCCGTCCCGGCAGGATGGAATGGGAGGTGGCAGGCGGCTTCGAAGGGGTGGCGGCCTCCCATGGGCGGCGCATGGCCTATCCCGTGATCTGCTCCATGCATGGCGAGCGGCTCCACAACCACCATCAGGATAAGCGCCTCGAAGCGGGGCGCCTGCTCCTGGTGGACGCCGGAGCCGAGTCGCCGGGCCATTACGCGTCGGACATCACCCGCACCTATCCCGTGGGCGGCCGTTTCACGCCCGAGCAAAGGGACGTCTACAATCTCGTCCATCGCGCCCAGGCCGAGGCCATAGCCGCCATCGCGCCGGGCAAGCCCTACCGTGAAGTGCATCTGCTGGCGGCCTCGGTGATCGCCTCCGGCCTCAAGGACATGGGGCTGCTGAAGGGCAGCGTGGAGTCCCTGGTGGAGCGCGGCGTGCATGCGTTGTTCTTCCCCCACGGTCTCGGCCATATGCTGGGCCTCGACGTCCATGACATGGAGGGCCTGGGGGAGGACAAGGTGGGGTATTCGCCCGTTCTGGAGCGCAGCTCCCAATTCGGCCTGGCCTACCTGAGGCTGGCGAAGGCGCTGCGGCCGGGCTACGTGCTCACGGTGGAGCCCGGCATCTATTTCATCCCCGCTCTCATCGACGCCTGGAAATCCGAAAACCGCTTCCCGGATGCCGTGGACTATGCCAAGGTGGATCGCTTCCGCGACTTCGGCGGCATCCGCCTCGAGGACGACGTCCTGGTAACGGAAGGGAAGGCTCGGGTGCTGGGCCCGGGCATCCCCAAAGGGGTGGACGAGGTCGAAGCCCTGCTCTCCGCTTCCGTGTAATTTGCTGGAAGGGCGTGCCCGATGACCTCGCACCCCCGTTAGGATGGCGATGAAACCGGAAATCGGCCGGAAAGGGGACGACGCGGACAGGTTCCGGCAGGGCGATCTGCGCGCCGCCGATCCCATGGAACACCTGGAAAGCCTGGCCTGGATGCTGGACAGCAGCATCCAGCTTCCCGGGACCCGCTTCCGTATCGGGCTGGACAGCCTGATTGGGCTGGTCCCCGTGATCGGCGACCTGGTTGGGGCGGCGCTGTCGTCCTACATCCTGTGGGTGGCCTCCAGCATGGGCGTCCCGCGGGTCACCCTTTTGCGCATGGCCCTCAACGTAGCCGTAGAGTCCGTGGCCGGCATTGTGCCCGGCTTCGGCGATCTCTTCGACATGGCCTGGAAGGCCAACAAGCGTAATGTGGAGATCCTCAAGCAGCACCGTACCGATCCGCAGCGCGCGCGGCGGCGCGACTGGGTGTTCATCGTGTTGCTCATCCTCGCCCTGCTGGCCGTGGTCGCGCTGCTGACCTGGGCGGCTTACGCAGTGGGGCGGGCTCTGCTGGGGAAGTCTTGAAGGGTCGGGCTCTGGTCACCGGGGGCCTTCGTCCGGAATCGGCTGTAATCAGCCCTTCTTGCGATCCCGATGCTCGGCGGCGTTCTTGAAGGAACCCTCCGTCACGCCGTAGGTTTCGAGGAGGCCCATCTCCCGGAACACGGAGGCCGGGGCTGCCTCTCCGGCTGCCAGGGCGGCATAGGCAGTCACCTTGGCGCGCAGGGTCTCCGCGTCCTCGTACAGGGCCTCGACCCGGAAGGCGCGCACGCCGCGGGCCAGCAGGGCCGGGACCAGCAGGGCCGCGCTTTGCGGCCGGCCATTGAACATGGTGTTGCGGCATTCCTGGTCGGCCTTGAGGGGATGCGCCGCCCCGGTGTGATCGCGCAGCTCCACGCGATGGCTCTCGCAGGGCTTGCCGCAATCCCGGAAG
>CBILQL010000005.1:0-23748 GCA_966238865.1 uncultured bacterium | reverse complement strand
CGCCGACATCGACTACGCGCAGGACCGAGCCGAGACCACCTACGGCACCATCGGCTTCTTGGTGTGGATCTTCAAGGGCGAGATCATCAAGAAGGACGAGATGGCGAACGTCTCGGAAGAAGAAAGGGCCAGGTCGTAAACCATGCTGAGTCCCAAGAGAGTCAAGTGGCGCAAGACCCAGCGCGGCAAGATGAAGGGCGTTGCGCCCCGCGGCACCAGCCTCGCCTTCGGCGAGTTCGGCATCCAGGCCCTGGAGTCGGCCTGGGTCACCAACCGGCAGCTCGAGGCGGCCCGTATCGCCATGACGCGCAAGATCAAGCGCGGCGGCCGGGTGTGGATCCGCGTGTTCCCGGACAAGCCGTTCACCAAGAAGCCGGCCGAGACCCGCATGGGCTCCGGCAAGGGCAATCCCGAGGGCTGGGTGGCGGTGGTCCTGGCAGGCCGCATCCTGTTCGAGATGGGCGGCGTGGATCGCGCGCTGGCCGTCGAGGCCCTCACCGTGGCGGCCCAGAAGCTGCCCATCAAGACCAAGATTTGCGAGGTGACGGATGGCTAAGGCGAAGGCCCGGGAGCTCCGGGAGCTGGGCGGCGACGCCCTGAAGACCAAGGTCAAGGAGCTGGAGGCGAACATCTTCAACATGCGCTTCCAGCTGAGCATGGGGAAGCTGGAGAACACGGCCCAGATCCGCGCGGCCCGCCGCGAGGTGGCCGCGGCCAAGACCATCCTCAACCAGAACGCCAAGCCGGCGAAGGCCAAGGCCTGAGGGCCGCGAGGAAGATATGGAAACGCAAGAGACGAGAGCGAACAGGAAGGTCCGCACCGGCGTGGTGACCAGCGACAAGATGGACAAGACCATCACCGTCGCGGTCATCAACAGGAAGTCGCACCCCATCTACGGGAAGACCGTCCATACCACGGTGAAGCTCAAGGCGCACGACGAGCAGAACGACGCCACGGAAGGCGATACCGTGGAGATCATGGAGACGCGCCCCCTCAGCAAGACCAAGCGCTGGCGCCTGGTCCGCGTGGTGGAGCGCAAGAAGTAGCGGACGGCCCGCGAAGGGCCGGGAGAAGGCAAGGGCGGCGCGTCCGCCCGGAATGAGACAACGGAGACAGGTCAGGCAATGATCCAGCAGCAGACGAGACTCAACGTCGCCGACAACAGCGGGGCGAAGAAGGTCATGTGCGTGAAGGTGCTCGGCGGCACCCGCCGGCGGTACGCGACCCTGGGCGACATCATCGTGGTGTCGGTCAAGGACGCGACCCCGACCAGCGGCGTGAAGAAGGGCAGCGTCCAGCGCGCCGTGGTGGTCCGCACCATCAAGGAAGTGAAGCGCAAGGACGGTTCCGCCATCCGCTTCGGCGACAACGCCGTGGTCATCATCAACGAGGCGCGCGAGCCCAAGGGATCGCGCATCTTCGGCCCGGTGGCCCGCGAACTCCGCGAGAAGCAGTTCATGAAGATCGTGTCCCTGGCGCCGGAGGTCATCTAGCCATGGCTATCAAGCTCAAGAAGCAGGACCTGGTCAAGGTCATCTCCGGCAAGGCCAAGGGCCAGTCGGGGCGCATCGTCAAGGTCAACGAGGCCGACCTCACCGTCGTCGTCGAGGGCGTGAACAAGGCCAAGAAGCACCAGAAGCCCACCCGCCAGGACCAGAAGGGCGGGATCGTCGACAAGGAGATGCCGGTGCACATCTCCAACGTGATGCTGCTGAACAAGGGCGGCGAACCCGTCAGGGTCCGCAAGGAAGTCCAGAACGGTCGTCGCGTGCGGGTGGAGAAGAAGTCCGGCAAGGCCATCGACTGAGGCCCCGGGTCAAGGTTTAAAGCGGAAAGACAACGATGCAACGGCTCAAGGAAAAATACCTCAAGGAAATGGTGCCGGCGCTCCAGAAGGAGCTCGGGCTGAAGAACGTGATGCAGGTGCCGCGCCTCGAGAAGATCGTGCTCAACATGGGCGTGGGCGAGGCCACCGGCAACCAGCGCATCATCGAGGAGGTCGTGACGACCCTCGGCGCCATCACCGGCCAGAAGGCGGTGGCGACCCGGGCCAAGAAGGCCATCTCGAACTTCAAGGTGCGCGAGAATCTTCCCATCGGCGCCAAGGTCACCCTGCACGGCGACAAGATGTGGGATTTCGTGGAGCGGCTGATCAACATCGCCCTCCCGCGCGTGCGCGACTTCCGCGGCGTGCCGAAGCGCGGCTTCGACGGCCGCGGCAACTACACCATGGGCGTCAAGGAGCAGATCATCTTCCTGGAGATCAATTACGACAAGATCTCCCAGCTCCTGGGCATGGACATCAGCTTCGTCACCAGTGCCAAGGACGACGAGGGTTGCCGCGCGCTTCTGACCGCGCTGGGCATGCCGTTCCGCAAGGATAGCAAGGATAGGGCTTAGGAGAGACTATGGCAAAGCGATCGATGATCGAGAAGCAGAAGCGGACCCCCAAGTTCACGGTGCGCAAGTACAACCGCTGCCGCCGCTGCGGCCGTCCCCGCGCGTTCATGCGCAAGTTCGGCCTGTGCCGCATCTGCTTCAGGGAATTGGCCCTCCAGGGCGAGATCCCGGGCATCACCAAGGCGTCCTGGTAAGGGCGCCGGGGAAACCGGGAAAGGAAAGGCAACAGAATGAGCGCAGTTACAGATCCCATCGGCGATATGCTGACCCGCATCCGGAACGCCACCCGGGTTGGGAAGCGCGTGGTCGAAATGCCCGCCTCCAACCTGCGCAGGGAGGTGGCCAAGATCCTGGTCCGCCGGAACTTCGTCCAGAAGTTCGTGATCGTCGACGACGGCAAGCAGGGCGTGCTGAAGATCCTACTCAAGTACACGGACGGCCAGCCGGCCATCCAGGGCATCCAGAGGATCAGCGCCCCCGGCCGCCGCACGTACGCCAACGTCACGCGCATCCCCAAGGTCATGAACGGCATGGGCATGGCCATCGTCTCCACCTCCAAGGGGCTCCTCACCGATTACGAGGCCCGGGAGCAGAACGTGGGCGGCGAAATCATCTGCAAGGTCTGGTAGGTAGAAGATGTCCAGAGTAGGCAAGAATCCCATCAAGGTCCCCGCCGGCGTGAAGCTCGCCGTCAAGGGCAAGACCGTCAACGTGGAAGGTCCCAAGGGCAAGCTGTCCTACACCTTCCACGAGCGCATCGCCATCGCGCAGGAGGGCGACACCGTCACCCTCACGCGCGCCTCCGACGCCAAGTCGGACAAGGCCCTGCACGGCACCTCGCGCGCCCTGCTGAACAACATGGTCACCGGAGTCTCCAAGGGCTTCACCAAGGAGCTCGAGATCCGGGGCGTGGGTTTCCGCGGCGAGCAGAAGGGCAAGGCCATCAACCTGCTCCTCGGCTTCTCGCACCCCATCCTCTACACGCCCCCCACGGGCGTGACCGTGAAGATGGACGGCAACGTGAAGATCGTGGTGGAAGGCGTGGATCGCCAGATGGTCGGCCAGGAGGCCGCCACCATCCGCGGGTTCAGGCCCCCCGAGCCCTACAAGGGCAAGGGCGTGCGCTACATGAACGAGGTCGTGGTCCAGAAGGAAGTGAAGAAGTCGTAATCCGCCCCGCGGGTTGCTGAAAAGGAAGACAAGATGTTCGCGGACAAGGCAATCATCAGGCTCGGGAACCGGAAGGCCCGGCACGAGAGAATCCGGAAGAAGATCGACGGCACCGCCGAGCGCCCGCGCCTGTGCGTGCGCCGCAGCCTCAACCACGTCTACGCCCAGGTCGTCGACGACCTGAGCGGCAAGTCGCTGGTGCAGGTCTCCTCCCTGTCGCCGGAGCTCAAGTCCGTGCTGGAAGGGAAGAACAAGGTGGAGACGTCGAAGGAAATCGGCAAGCTGGTGGCCCAGAAGGCCCAGGCGGCCGGAATCAAGCAAGTCGTGTTCGACCGTGGCGGATACCTGTTCCACGGCCGTATCAAAGCGGTGGCGGATGCCGCCCGGGAAGCGGGATTGGAGTTCTAATGGAGCAAAGAGGATTCGGCCAGGATCGCCGGGGACCCGGAGGGGACCGCGGCCAGGACAGCGAGACCAAGTCGGAGTTCCAGGAAAAGGTCGTAGCCATCAACCGCTGCGCCAAGGTGGTGAAGGGCGGCCGTCGCTTCTCCTTCAATTCCATCGTGGTCATCGGCAACGGCAACGGGCGCGTGGGCATCGGCTCGGGCAAGGCCAACGAGGTGGCGGAAGCCATCCGCAAGGCCACCGACAACGCCCACAAGAACCTGACCGACGTCATCATCCTGAACAAGACCATCCCGCACGAGATCCAAGCCCGCTTCGGCGCGGCCAAGATCTTCATGAAGCCCGCCTCGCCGGGTACCGGCGTGATCGCCGGCGGCGCGGCCCGCGCGGTGCTGGAGCTGGCCGGGGTGCACGACGTGCTCACCAAGAGCATCGGGTCCACCAATCCCCACAACGTGGTGAAGGCCGTGCTCCTGGGCCTCCAGGCCCAGCGCGGCAAGAAGGAATTCGCGGCCCTCCGTCAGGTGGCGCCCAAGGCCCCGGCCGCCTGAGCGGACGGGTCCCGAGGATAGGAAAGGCATAGCATGGCCAAGGTCAAGATCACCCAGGTGAAGAGCAAGAACAACCGCCTGGTGAAGCAGCAGCGGACCCTGGAGGCCCTCGGCCTCCGCGGCATCCGCAAGTCCGTCATCAAGGAGGACAATGTCTCCCTGCGGGGCATGATCCGGGTGGTGGAGCACATCGTCAAGGTCGAGGACGTCAAATGAAGTTGAACGAACTGAAGCCCGCCAAGGGCTCGCGCAAGAAGCGCTTCAAGGTCGGACGCGGCGAGGGCTCCGGCCTGGGCAAGACCGCCGGCCGCGGCGGCAAGGGCCAGACCGCGCGCAAGAGCGGCCCCGTGGGCGCCGGCTTCGAAGGCGGCCAGAACCCGATGCAGCGCCGCACGCCCAAGCGCGGCTTCAACAGCCATTTCCCCAAGGACCTCCAGGTGGTCAACCTGGGCGCCATCGACAAGAAGGTGAAGGGCGACGTCGTGACCGCCGAGACCCTGGTGGCCGCCGGCCTCGTCAAGAGCGCCAAGCTGCCCATCAAGGTGCTCGCCGGGGGCGGCGCCGAAGGCAAGGGCCTGGAGAAGGTCAGCCGGGCCCTGCAGATCAAGGCCGACAAGTTCAGCGCCAAGGCCCTGGAAGCCATCCAGGCCGCCGGCGGCAAGGCCGAAGTCGTCAAGAAGTCCGCCAAAGCCGAGGCTGCCTGAATATGTCCGCGATGCAGGGCTTCCTGAACATCTGGAAGATCAAGGACCTCCGGGAGAAGATCCTCTTCACCCTGGCGATCCTCGCGGCGTACCGCCTCGGGGGCTTCGTGCCCCTTCCCGGCATCAACAGCACCGCCATCGCGGAATTCTTCAGCAAGAACAACAACAACCTGTTCGGGCTGTACAACACCTTCGTGGGCGGCGCCCTGCAGCGCGCCTCCATCTTCTCCCTGGGCATCATGCCCTACATCAGCGCCTCCATCATTTTGCAGCTGTTGACGGTGGTGGTCCCCAAGCTGGAGCAGATCCAGAAGGAAGGGGAGGCAGGCCGCCGTCGCCCCATCGCCCAGCTCCAGAGGCAGGGCCAGGAGGGCCGAGGCAAGCTCAACCAGTGGACCCGCTACCTCACCATCGGCATCGCAGCCCTGCAGGCCCTGGGCGTGGCCACCTGGCTGGCCAACCAGGCCACCCCCACCGGCATGAGCCTGGTGGTGGCCGGCATGGGCAAGTTCTCCTTCACCCTCATGACCGTGCTCACGCTGACCACCGGCACCATGTTCATCATGTGGCTGGGCGAGCAGATCACGGCCCGCGGCATCGGCAACGGCATCTCCCTCATCATCTTCATCGGCATCATGGCCGACCTTCCCGCGGCCATCTTCAGCGAGGTCGAGATGGTGACCAGCGGGCAGCGCTCCATCCCCATGGAAGTCATCATTATGCTGGTGGTGCTTGCGATCACCGCCTTCATTATCTTTATTGACCAGGGCACGCGCCGCATCCCCCTCCAGAGCCCCAAGCGGGTGGTGGGTCGCAAGGTGATGGGCGGCCAGTCGAGCTTCCTTCCCTTCAAGGTCAATACCGCGGGAGTCATGCCGGTCATCTTCGCCTCCGCCATCATGTTCGTCCCGGCCCAGCTGGCCTCCTTCGTCCCGAACTGGAGCACGGCGCAGGACATCGGCCACGCATTCCTCCCGGGCCATTACGTCTACTCCATCGTATTCACCGTGCTCATCGTGTTCTTCGCCTATTTCTACACGGCCATCATGTACAACCCCAAGGAGATCAGCGAGAACCTCAAGAAGTCCGGCGGATTCATCCCCGGGGTCCGCCCCGGCCGCCGCACCGCGGAGTTCATCGACCAGATCCTCACCCGGGTCACCCTGCCGGGCGCGATCTTCCTGGCTCTCATCTCCGTGGGCCCCCTGTACCTGAAGGACGCCCTCAACATGACCTTCTACATCGGCGGCACATCGGTGCTCATCGCCATCGGCGTGGCCCTCGAGACCCTCCGGCAGTTCCAGACCCACCTGCAGAACCAGCATTACGAAGGGTTCATGCGGCGTGGGAAAATCCGCGGCAGGAGGTGGTAGGAGTGGCGAAACAGGAAGGCATCCAGGTCGAAGGCCGGGTACTCGAAGCTTTGCCAAACGCCATGTTCAAGGTGGAACTCGACAACGGGCACGTCATTCTGGCCCATATTTCGGGGAAAATGCGGAAGAACTACATCCGGATTTTACCGAATGACCGGGTTTTGTTAGAATTATCGCCCTACGATTTGTCGCGGGGCCGCATCACGTATCGGCACAAGTAACGGCAGTACAAGGATTTAGAGGTCAATATGAAGGTCAGGGCATCGGTCAAGCCGCGCTGCGAGAACTGCAAGGTTGTCCGCCGCAAGGGCGTCATCCGCATCATTTGCAAGAAGAATCCCCGTCACAAGCAGAGGCAGGGCTGAGCCTCCCGCGAGGGTAGGGCTTTCCCAGGAGAATCAAAGTGGCACGTATCTCAGGCGTCGACATTCCGAACAACAAGCGGGCCGAAATCGCCCTCACCTACATCTACGGCCTCGGCCGGAAGTCCGTGGCGGACATCCTGAAGAAGGCCAACGTGGATCCGGGCAAGAAGGCCGGGGATCTGACCGACGACGAGATCGGCAAGCTGCGCCGCGTCATCGAGGCCGGCTACCAGGTCGAGGGCGACCTGCGCGCCCAGGTGGGCATCAACATCAAGCGCCTGGTCGACATCGGCAGCTATCGCGGGCTGCGCCATCGCAAGGGCCTGCCCGTGCGCGGCCAGCGGACCAAGACCAACGCCCGGACCCGCAAGGGCCCGCGCAAGACCATGGCTAATAAGAAAAAGTAAAATTCGCGGATAGGGCGAAGGACGCATAAAGCGTTCTGAGCGCCGATATCGAACCGCGAATTTTACCAGGCTCCCCTTGCCCGACTCCTCGGGCGCGGGGCTCCCTGGCTCGCTGGGCGTGAGGCAAGGCAAACTGACTAGGTAGAGCAAGGATAGAAGATGGCAGAAGAGAAAGCCCCGAAGACCGAAGAGAAGGCTCCCAAAGCCGCCGCCGCGCCGGCCGCCGAAGGCGCCGCCGCACCCGCCGCCGAGGGCGATGCCAAGGCCAAGGTCAAGAAGGTTAAGCGCAAGACGGACGTGCAGGGCTGCTGCACCGTCAAGGCCACCTTCAACAACACCATCATCTCCATCAGCGACGCCAAGGGCAACGTGGTGTCCTGGGGATCGCCGGGTAAGTCCGGCTTCAAGGGCTCCCGCAAGAGCACGCCCTTCGCCGCCCAGGTCGCCGCCGAGACGGCCGCCGTGGCCGCCATCGAAATGGGCATGCGCAAGCTGGAGGTCCGCGTCAAGGGCGCCGGCGCCGGCCGCGAGTCCTCGATCCGCGCCCTCAAGGCCGCGGGGATGGACATCATCAGCATCAAGGACGTGACCGGGGTGCCCCACAACGGCTGCCGCCCCAAGAAGCGTCGTCGCGTTTGATTCGCCGCATATAAGGCGGGATTTTGGATAAGGTCGGATAAGTTTCTCGAGGATCATTGCTCGAAAACCTTTCACCCAGGATAGAGGTAAAGAAGAGATGAAGTGGAAAGCGCTGCACATGCCCAAGGGCATCGTCAAGGAGAAGGGCGACTCGAAGTACGGCAAGTTCGTCGTGGAGCCGTTCGAGCGCGGTTGGGGCATCACGGTGGGCAACGCCCTCCGCCGCGTCCTGTTGTCCTCGCTCCAGGGCGCCGCCATCGTCTCCGTGAAGTTCGAGGGCGTCCAGCACGAGTTCTCCACCCTGGAAGGGGTCAAGGAGGACGTGGCCGAGATCATCCTCAACATCAAGCAGCTCCGCGTCAAGCTCCTCTCGGACGAGGACGCCACCCTGCGCCTGGACATCTCCGGCGAGGGCGAGGTGCGCGCCGAGCACATCGAGCCCAACCCCGACGTGCAGATCCTGAACCCGGACCTGCACATCGCCACCCTGTCCAAGAACGGCAGCCTCACGATGGAACTGCGCGTCTCCGACGGCCGCGGCTACGTGGTGTCCGACGAGCTCAAGCGCGAGGACGACCCCATCGGCGTGATCCCGATCGACGCCAACTTCAGCCCGGTGACCAAGGTCTCCTACGAGGTGAGCGACACCCGCGTGGGCCAGCGCACCGACTTCAACCGCCTGGAGATGGAGGTCTGGACCGACGGCTCCATCGACCCCGAGGACGCCATGGCGTACGCCTCCAAGCTCCTCGTGGACCACCTGGAGATGTTCATCAACTTCGAAGGCGACCTCGAAGCCGCCGAGGAAGTGGTCAAGGACGAGGAGAAGGAGCGCATCCGCCAGCTGCTCAAGATGCGCGTGGACGAGCTCGAGCTCTCCGTGCGCTCCAGCAACTGCCTGCGCTGCGCCAACATCCACACCATCGCCGACCTGGTCCGCAACCAGGAGAGCGAGATGCTCAAGTACAAGAACTTCGGCCGCAAGTCCCTGATCGAGCTGAACGAGGTGCTGAGCAACATGGGCCTCAGCTTCGGGATGGATGTCGACTATTACCTGGGCGACGAGAAATAAATAAGAGGTTTTCCGTGGAACGGAAAACGAACAGCGAGAAGATTCGGAGTATCGTATCATGGCAAGACATGGCGTAGTTGGAAAGCGGCTCGGCCGCAATGTGGGCCACCGCAAGGCCCTGCTGAAGAACCTGGCGACCTCGGTCATCACCCAGGGCCTCAAGGACGAGCCCATGGAGCGGCAGGTGGTCACCACCGTGACCCGCGCCAAGCAGGTGCGCGGCCTGGTCGAGCGCCTGATCACCTATGCCAAGAAGGGCGACCTGGCGGCCCGCCGCGAGGCCGCGCGCTTCGTGACGGTGCCGTCCACCCTGCAGGGCCTGTTCGACGTGCTCGGCAAGCGCTACAGCAAGCGCCCCGGCGGCTACACCCGGGTGCTGAAGCTCGGCGCCCAGCGCCACGGCGACGCTTCCGAGATGGCCGTCATCGCCCTGGTCGAGGAGGAAATCGCCCCCAAGACCCGGAAGAAGGCTCCCAAGGCCGCCGCCAAGAAGCCGAAGGCCGAAAAGAAGGTGGACATCACCAAGTCCGAAGCCCCCGCCGCCGAGGCGAAGGCCGAGGGCGAGGCCCCCGCCGCCTGATTCTTCGGGCTGCTCCGGCAGCCTCCGTATCGCAAAATGGAAAAGCCCGGGCAACCGGGCTTTTTTCATGTTCGCGATTAATCGATCTTCACCGTCCGGGGCTTCTCCTTCCCCGACTTCGGCAGCCGCACCCGGAGGACCCCGTCCTGGAAGCTTGCCTGGATGGCCTCACCGTCCACCTCCGAGGGGACCGCGATTGTCCGTTCGAAAGCCCCGGAGAAGGTCTCGTCCCTTAGAACGGTCCCGTCTTCGGTGGCCGGGGCAGGCTTGGAGCCCGTCACCACGAGGCTGCGGTCGCGATACGTCACCTGCACCCCGCTCCGGGGAACGCCGGGCAGTTCGACCAGGACCACGAATTCGTCCGGCTTCTCGAGCAGCCGGCTGGCCGGACCCCGGCCCGCGAAGCCTAGCCCGGCCCTGAACAGATCCTCGAAGCCGCCGCGCAGTTTCTCCACTTCGTCCCAGATCCCGTTCTCCTTGATCATCCGCATTCCCCTTTCCTGTCGGCGCCCCTACCCAGAATAAAATAGGATGCCGGACCGGCCGGGGCCTGCCCAAGCGGGCAGATCCGCGGCGGATTCCTATTTTCTTGAAATGTCCGAAGAGCGCCCCCTGCCCCCAGCCGTCCAGGCCAAGCTGGAGCTGCTGCCCACCCGGCCCGGCGTCTACCTCATGCGCAACGGGAAGGGCGAGATCGTCTATATCGGCAAGGCCGTCAACCTCCGCAACCGCGTGCGGGGCTATTTCAACGCCCGGGCCCAGGCGAACCACCTCGCCTCGATGCTGCTGCGATCCGTGGTCCACGACCTGGAATGGATCGTCACCGACAACGAGGTGGAGGCCCTCATCCTGGAGGCCAACCTGGTGGGCAAGCACGCCCCCCGGTACAACGTCCAGCTCAAGGACGACAAGCATTTCCCCTACATCAAGGTCACCCTGTCGGAGCCCTACCCGCGCCTCCTGATCACGCGCCAGGCCGGATCCGGCAAGGGAAAGGACCAGGTGTTCGGCCCCTACACCAACGTGCGCGCCATGCGCAAGACCATCAACCTGCTCAACAAGGTGTTCCGCATCCGGGATTGCGATCTCAAGCTGCCCCTGGAGAACCCCGTGCGGCCCTGCCTCAGCCACCATCTCAAGCGCTGCGACGCCCCCTGCGCGCATCTCACCAACCCCGAGGAATACCGCCAGCTGGTGGACAAGGCGGTGCTGCTGCTCAGGGGCCGGCACAAGGAGCTGACCCGGGAGCTGGAGCGGCAGATGTTCGATGCCGCCACCAAGGAGCGCTTCGAGGCCGAGGCCCGCATCCGCGACCAGATCCGCGACCTGGATGCGGTGCGCGAGGAGCAGAAGATGGACCTCGGGGACGAGAAGGCCTCCAAGGACCTCATCGCCGTGGCCCGGGAGGGCAAGCTCGGCGCCGTCACCATCCTCGAGATCCGCGACGGCTACGTGAGCGGCCGCAAGCAGTTCGAGGTGGCCTGCCCCCTGGAGGAGGACGAAGGCCGCCTGGTGGCGGATTTCCTCAAGGGCTATTACCTGCGCAAGGGCCCCGAGGCCATCCCCCGGGAGATCGTGCTCTCGCACGCACCGGACGCGGAGGAGAACGTGGAGGAGGCGCTGCGCTCCGTGCGCGGCGGGGCCGTGGACCTCGAGGTGCCGCAGAAGGGCGAGAAGCGGCGCCAGATCAACCTTGCCCTGGAGAACGCCAAACTCCAGGTGATGGAGCTGGTGCACCGGCGCGAGCGGAAGAACCGGCAGAGTTACATGGTGACGGCCCTGCAGGAGGACCTGGGGCTGGCGTCGCCGCCCAACCGCATCGAGGGCTTCGACATCAGCCATCTCTCGGGCACCGACACCGTGGCCTCCCAGGTCGTGTTCGTGGACGGCAAGCCCAGCAAGAAGGACTACCGCCATTACAACGTCAAGACCGTGGAGGGCATCGACGATTTCGCCTCCATGCGCGAGATCATCCGGAGGCGCCTGCGGCGCCTGGACGAGGACAAGGAGCCCGCGCCGGACCTGCTGCTCATCGACGGCGGCAAGGGGCAGCTGGGAATGGCCGTGGAGGCCCTGCGGGAGGCCGGCCGGCCCGATCAGGCGGTGGTGGGCCTGGCCAAGCGCCTGGAGGAGGTGTTCATTCCCGGCCAGAGCGAGCCGCTGCTCATCGCCAAGACCTCGGCCAGCCTCAAGCTTTTGCAGCAGGTGCGCGACGAGGCCCACCGCTTCGCCATCACCTTCCAGCGCTCCAAGCGGAAGAAGCACCTGGAGGCCTCCTGGCTGGACGAGGTGCCCGGCATCGGCGAGAAGACCAAGATGAAGCTGCTGCGCGCCTTCGGGTCCCCGGCAGGTATCGAAGCGGCAGGCGAAGTGGAGCTGGCGAAGGCGGCCGGAAAGGCCCTGGCGGCCCGTCTGCGGGCCCACTTGCAGGGCCGGGTCTCCGCGAAGGCCGGAGACGGGGCCGGCCCCTCCCTGGAGCCGGGAGTTTCCGATCCGGCCGGGGCAATCCCGACCGCGGCGGTCCCGGGCGACACCGCCGCGCAAGACCCCGCCGTGATGTGAGCCTCAGGTCCGGTCCTGGTACCCGGGGTCGAGCAGGAGGCGGATCTGGAAGCGCAGGTCGCTCTCGTCGTAGGCCTGGGCGATGTCGCGGTGTTTCAGCCGCACGGCCTTGGCCGCTCCAGGCTTGCGCACCGTGAGATAGACGTTGCTGGTGGTCTGGACGGGATAGCCCAGGCTGAGGCTGAAGGTGGGCACCATGAGGATCACGTTCAGGGCCTCGGAGACGATTTCCCGGGGCAGGGTACGCTGGAAGCCTTGGACCTCGCAGGCGATCACCGTGGCCCCGGCCGCCTCCGCCACCACGCGCTCCGCGTCGCCTTCGGCCACGCGCACCACGACTGCCTTCGGGAAGACCTTGCCGGCCTCCTCGGCCAGCAGCTTTCCGGCGGCCTCGCCGATGCGCCGCGAACGGTCCGCGTCCACCGGCTTGGAGAAGAATCCCTTCACCCGGTATTCGGCCTTGGGCGGCAGCACGAAGATGGTATCCTTCGCCGCCACCGACTTCCTGAGGGCCGGCGACATCGGCTTCACATAGGAGCATCCCGCCGCCAGGAGGGCCGACAGCAAGGCCGCCGCTCCCGCCGTCCGGACGTTCGAATCCGAATTCTTCCGCATTATCCCACCTCCGCGATTTCCGCCAGCAACTCCCGAGTCCGGCCCGCCACGTCCGGGGCCAGGCTGATTTCGGTCACCATGGCCACCGTCTTCACGCCCCGCCGGAACAGGTCCGCCAGGTGCTGCCGCTTGATTCCCCCCATGGTGGTGAAGGGGAAGGGGCTCAGCCGCGACAGCTCCAGCACGGCGTCGGTCCCCAGGGCCCCGTACCGGGAATGGTCCTTGGTGGCGGTGGGGAACATGGGGCCGATATTGATGTAGTCCAGCGGCTTGTCCCGCGCCGCCAGCACCTCTTCGCGGTTATGGGTGGACAGCCCGATGATGGCCTCCTCGCCCAGCATGTCCCGGGCATCCTGGGGCTCCATGTCGTCCTGGCCCAGATGCACGCCGTCGGCGCCCACCTCCTTGGCCGCCTCCACCCGATCGTTGATCAGCAGGAGCGCACCGTGCCGCCGGCACAGCTCCAGCGCCGCCCGCGCCTCGCGCACGAAGTCCCGCTCCCTGAGCGCCTTGTCCCGGAACTGCACCAGCCGGACCCCGCCTTCCAGGGCCCCGCGGATCACCTCGAGCTGGGGGCGGCCGCCGGTGAGATGGTTGTCGGTGACGAAGTATATGGGCGGGGAGGGGAAGCGTGTCGGGGGCATGGGGTGTCCTGGCTGTAGCCTGGTAAGATATTTCAATCCGGCCCGATGGTCACGTGAAGGAGCCGGCAGAAAGGAAGGAAGTCCCTTCTGTTGAGGGTCCACAGCTCCGCCCCGATTTTTCTGGCACAAACACAGATCAAGGCATCCGTGGCATGTTTGCTGGCGGACATGCCGACATCCGCGAGGATTTCCCCCGCTTTCCGGAAATCCTCCCTGCCGGGGACGAGAATGCGATTGTGGATGGCGAAAGGCCGCAGGAAGGCGTCGAAGGCGCGTTGGCTACGCACGGAATGGATTCCCGCCTGCAATTCCATCTCCACGGGGGCCGCCATGTAGAGGGTGCGCTCACGGGAGCGCTCGACCAGTCCGCGGCTCCTGCCCTGCAGCCATTCGATCCAGACCGTGGTATCGAGCAGCAGCGGCTTCATCGCTCAGTGAAGCCTGAAATCGGGCATGGAGCCGAAGGCATTGTCGATTGCGGTCCGAATCTCCTGGTTCGCGATGACTACGTCCAAGGCCCTGTCCACGGTCTGCGTATCCGATCCGGAGCCCAGGATCTGGCGTGCCCTTGCGAGTTTGGCCGCATCGATTTCCATTGTTTTCCTGATTTTTTCCGGAAACGGGGCCGCTGCCGCGGCGGCCGCTGATTTTCCGGTTCCTCGTCGGAACGGAGGCGGTTTCGCCGTGATTGCGGCGTGCGCCTTCGCGCTACCTGCCGATTTCAAGGTCGATCCTGCCCGGCTTGCCATATTTCCTCCCGATGCATAGGATATGCATAAAATTACATTTTATATGCATAAATCGGATGAGGCAAGCGGCCTCAAAGCCGTTTCAGCGCCGCCCATTCCTCCGCCGTCAGCAGGAGGCCCCGGGCGGCGGCCGTTCCGCCCTTTCCCCCCTTGGCGTCCTTTGTGCCTTTCTCACCCTTGGCGCCCGCCCCCGGCCCGCGCAGGGCCTCGATGCGCGCCTCGGTGGCCGGGTGGGTGGAGAGGAATTCCGCCCAGGCGGGCAGGGACTGGAGCTTGAGGAGTTTTTCGAACAGGGTCGCGAGCCCGTCCGACGAATAGCCGGCGGCCTCCAGGCGGCGCCGGGCGAAGGTGTCGGCTTCGCTCTCGGCGTTCCGGCCATAGCGCAGGTTCAGCAGGGAGCCGGCGTTGTCGAGCAGCGTGGACGTCACCCCGCCCACGTCGCCGAACGCCAGGGACGTGACGGCGGCCAGGAGGCTGGCGCGCACCACCTGCCGCATCCCGTGGCGCAGGTGGACGTGGCCTCCTTCGTGGGCCAGCAGGCCCATCCACTCCTCCTGGGTCTCCAGCATGCGGAGCATGCCCGTGTAGACCAGGATGCCGCCGCCCGGGAAGGCGAAGGCGTTCTTGACCGACGTGTCCGCCACCAGGAGGATGCGGATGCTGTCCCCGGCCGCGGGGCCGAGCGCCTCCACCATGCGCCGGCTCTTGTCCAGGGCGCGCCGTACCGCTTCGTCCCCGTGGGAAGGCATGACGCCGTCGATGCTTTTTATCACCGCGTCCCCGAGCATGCGATCGGCCTTCCGGGGCAGGACCTTGAGGACGCCGTCCACCGCCAGGTCCAAGCCCGCCAGGTAGACGAAGGCCGAGAGGGCCGCCAGGACGGCGACGAGCAGCGCCGCCTTGCGGCCCAGGGAAAGTCCGGAAAGGATCGGCCGGGGGATCAGGTCCGAGGCGCGCAGCCATTCCAGGGCGGCGGGGTCGCGGAACTCGAGCACATGGCCAGCGCGCGGCTTCAGCGCGAGGCTTGCGTAGGCGCCGTCGCCGCTCTTCTCCACCAGGTCCAGATCGCCCTTGCGGTAGCGGCCCGCGGCTTCGCCGTCGCGGATCTCCAGCCCGTCGGGGCCGACGGACACGCGGGTCTCCCGGGCGCGGGCGCTGCGCCCGTCGAAGTGGAGCGCGGAGCCTTCCCAGTAAGCCGGGCGGGCCCCTTCAGAATCCAAGTCCGATGCCCATGTCCATGGCGTCTCCCATGGCCTCGCCGGCGGCGGCGACCTTGGAGCGGCCCGCCTGGAGGGAGGCGTCGAGGCGCGAGGGATTCTCCAGGGCCAGGCGGGAGACGTAGAACCGCAGGGTGCGCGGGATGACCCAGGCCGTGCCGAGGCCCAGCGTGAACACGATCAGCAGCAGGTTGGTGATCGTGAGCTTGAACAGATCGCCGGGCGTCACCTCGCCGTGGAAACGGCAGCCGCCCACGCTCAGGTGGCCGCGCACGAAGGCGAACATCTTCGGCTGCCAGAAATAGTAGTAGATGCCGAAGGTCAGCGCGGAGAGGAAGTACCCCTTCACCGCCAGGCGCCAGTATTCGCCGGCCTTGGCGTCCCAGGCGAACTCCAGGCTGCCGTACTTGAGGTTGTTGTAGATGCGGCTGATCTTGAAATGCGTATACAGGGGCAGGGCGAGACCCAGAGTGACGACGCCAAGCAGGAGGTAGAGGATCGCTTCGCGGGCGAACGCCCAGGCGCTGCCGTCCAGCCGGAAGGCGATTTCCCGGTACCGGGCGCGGGAGGCGCGGTAGGCCATGGTGGCGTAGATGGCGTACTGGGAGAAGAAGAAGATGGCGAGGTAGAAGCCCGCGCCGAAGACGTAATTGAGCTGCCTGATGCCAGCCGCGTTCGCGCCCAGCTGGGCGACGACGAGGACGACGGCCAGCCCGATGAGGAGGCCCAGGGCCTTCAGGGTGCCGATGAAGATCTCCTTGCCGTTGCCGGTGAACCGGAAACGGGATCCGGCGAACTCGGTGTTGCTGTAGAACCAGCGGTAGAGCTTCACCTTTCCCCAGGCGAAGTAGATGCCGAGCGTGAGGACGGACAGCACCGAATTGACCAGCCAGATAAGGAAGAGCTCCTCGCCCTTGCCGTGGAAATCGCCGCGGGCCATGGGCTCGGGCGCTCCGGGTATGGGTGCTTGCGACATGGGACCTCCGCGGTATGGTACGCTTTGCGAGCAATGCGACGGTTCGCACAGGGCTGCGCCCCGGTCGCCGTCCGGTACGTCCGAATTGTAGCAATTCGGCGAATGGAGGGGCCACGAAGGGCGGGGAAAACGGGCGGACGGGGAAACGGCGAGGATAGGGAAGCCGGGAAGGCGGTCGCGCAGGTCGCCGCCCACCCGGGATTGGCGGAAGCCGTTTAGCGGAGGCCTTCCTGCGGGCTGGAGGCCGAACCGTACAGTTTCCTCGGGATCCGGCCGGCCAGCCAGGCGTCCCTGCCCGCCTCGCAGGCCAGCTTGAAGGCCTTGGCCATCCGCACCGGGTCCTTCGCCGAGGCGATGCCGGTATTGCAGAGGATGCCGTCCACGCCCAGTTCCATGGCCAGGGCCAGGTCCGAGGCGGTGCCCATGCCCGCGTCCACGATCACGGGGCAGGACAGGCTTTCCAGCATGATGCGGATATTGGTGGGGTTGAGCACGCCCAGGCCGCTGCCGATGGGCGATCCCGCCGGCATCACCGCCGCTACTCCCAGATCCTCCAGCTTGCGGGCCAGCACCGGGTCGTCGCTGGTATAGACCAGCACGGTGAAGCCTTCCTTCACCAGGATCCTGGACGCCTCGTAGGTGGCCAGGGGTTCGGGCAGCAGGGTCTTCGGATCCGAGAGGACTTCCAGCTTCAGGTACTTCATCCCCTGGGCCTTGGCCAGCCGGGCGATGCGCAGGGCGTCCTCGACATTGTAGGCTCCCGCCGTGTTCGGCAGGAGCGCGTACTTCTTCGGGTCGATGAAGTTGAGGATGTTCTCCTCCTCGGGCCCGCCGAGCTTCACGCGGCCCAGGGCCACGGTGACCATCTCCGCGCCCGAGACCTCGTGGCACTTGCGCATGGTCTCGAAGTCGGGGTACTTGCCGGTGCCGACGATGAGGCGGGAGTTGAAGGTGCGCCCCCCGATCACGAGGGGCTTGTCTTGCGGGGTCGTTGTCGTAGTCATGGGGGGAAATTTAGGTATTTCCGGCGCCCCGCCCCGGCCTCGCCAGGTAGGCGGCCAGGCCCAGGAAGGCCGCCAGCGAAACCCAGGACAGCCAGGCCGGGTGCCAGGCGACCTGCAGCTTCCACTGCAGGTACACGGCCGCGGCCAGCAGCACGCCCATGATGCTCTCCCCGGCGATGAGGCCCGAGCTCACCAGGATGCCCCGGTTGTCGACGTCGGGAGCGGCTCCGGCATCCGTCTCCCGCTTCGCCAGGGCGCGCGCGCCGGCGAAATGGCGCACCAGACCGCCCAGCAGGATCGGCACCGAGAGGGTGAGCGGCAGGTACATGCCCACCGCCACCGGCATCGGGTGCAGGCGGAAGCGCGATCCGCGCGCCTTGAGCACGCTGTCGGCGGCGATTAGGGCCGCGCCCACCGCGGCGCCGATGAAGACCAGGCCGAGCGGGATTTCCCCCTTCCCGAAAATGCCCTGGGTGAGGCTGGCGAACAAGGTGGCCTGGGGCGCCTTGAGCTTGTCGCCGATGCCGTAGGAATGGTGCAGCAGGGTGAGCACCGGCGCGATCACCAGGACCGGGATCACGGCGCCTATCACCTCCGCGTATTGCTGCAGCTTCGGGGAGCTGCCCAGCAGATGGCCGGTCTTGAGGTCCTGGGAGCAGTCCCCGGCGGAACAGGCCGCGCAGCAGACCACCGCCGCCACGCCCAGGGTGGCCAGCACCGCCGAGTCCCCGCGGAACCCCAGCACCAGGATGAAGGCCGCCGTTCCCAGCAGGGCCGAGATGGTCATGCCCGACACCGGGTTGTTGGAGCTGCCCACCAGCCCGACGATATAGCTGCTCACCGCGACGAACACGAAGGCGGCCATCGCCATCAGGGCCGTGGTGACGGCGGCCAGCAGCGGGGCCTGGAGCAGGTGCCAGTAGAGCCCGAAGGTCAGGGCCAGGGCGATGCCCAGCAGGGCGAGCAATTGCCGTCCCGGCATGTCGGCCCCGGCCGGATTGGAATCCCTTGCCGGTGACCGGCCCGGGATATCCGGCCTGACCGCGGCGGCTTTCCCGGCGCGGCCCAAGGAGCGGACCAACCCCCGCGCCGCCTGCGCGACGCCGGTCCGGATGGAAAAGATGGACCAGAGACCGCCCACCACCATGGCTCCCACCCCCAGGTAGCGGATCTGCTTGGACCAGAGACCCCAGGCCGCATCCAGCGGCGCCGCCCCGGCCAGCGACTCCGGCAGGGCGAGCAGGGGAAGGCCCGCGAGCCAGGCGATGGCGCCGCCCAGGAAGACCTGCACGGCGACGCCCAGGCCCGTGATGAAACCCACCGACAACAGGGCCGGCGACAGGTCGCTGCCGAAGAAGAAGATCCGTCCGCCGTCCACGCCCCCCGCGCGCCATTTTGTGGCCCATTCCAGGGTGGCGTGGAACAGGCCCAGCCCCGAGGCCATCAGCTTGAAGACGGCTCCCAAGGCGAAGCCCTTGATCAGATAGGCCACTCCGCCGCCCCGGCTCTTTTCGCCGCTTTTGAGCACCTCGGCGCAGGCCACTCCTTCCGGGAAGGTGAGCTCCGGGCTCTGCTCCATGAAAAGTCGGCGCAACGGCACCATGAAGGCGATGCCCAGGAGGCCCCCGCAGGTCACCATCAAGGTTGTCGGCCAGAATTTGAAGTCCTGCCAGGCTCCCACCAGAACCAGGGCCGGAATCGTGAAAATCGCCCCGGCGGCCAGGCTTTCTCCGGAGCTGGCGAGGGTTTGCACGATATTGGTGGCCTTGGCGTCCCGTTTCCCCAGCAGCCGATAGGCTCCGAGGCCGAGAACAGCAGCGGGGATGGAGGCGGAAACCGTCATGCCGGCATACAGGCCCAGGTACACGTTGGCGGCGGTCATCACCACGGCGATGGCCAACCCCAACCCCACGGAAAGCCAGGTCAATTCACCGGTTGCACGGCCCCGGCCGCGACCCGTTTCCGGCCCTTGCGATGCCTCCATGATAGCCAAAGGTACTTGAAAATCCTCCAATACCCCTGCAACTGCCCCGGGTCCGGTTCCGGCAGGGTGCTGGTTTCGAGGGGTGCCGGCCAGGCCTTTTTTGTAGATTTAACCTATACCGTTGGCTAGACTTAGGAGGGTCTGAAGCTTGATGATTCGGGGCCTCCAGGTTATCTTTCGGAACCTTTAAAATCAGCTGGAGCCGACGATGAAAGAGGGTATCCATCCCAAGTACACCATGCAGTCCTTCACCTGTTCCTGCGGGAACGTAATCGAAGTGCACGCCACCATCCCCGGCCAGGGCATCGAAATCTGCTCCAATTGCCATCCGTACTATACCGGCAAGCAGAAGATCCTGGACTCCGCCGGCCGTATCGAGAAGTTCACTTCTCGCTACACCTCCATCGTCGGCGGAAAGCGGAAGACGCGCGCAACTCCGAAGGAAGCGCCCAAGACCTGATGAACGTCTTCAGCCGGGGTTTTCATCGTCTCAATTGGACCCTGGCATTCCTTTCCAATTATCAGCCGGAAAGCCTGGGCGGCCAGGCCGTGATCGAGGGCGTGCTCATGCGCAGCCCTCGCCGCATGGCTGTAGCCGTGCGTGCGCCCGACGGCAGCATCGTGGTGGAGAACCAGGCGTTCCTGGCCTATTCGCGCCGCCTGAAAATCCTCAGTCTGCCGGTGCTGCGCGGCGCCGTGTCCCTGTTCGAGTCCCTGGCCATCGGCATCAAGGCGTTGAACTTCTCCATGGCCGTACAAGAACGGACCGCCGCACAGGAGCGGGACCCCGCGCAGGCGGACTCCGGGTCCGCACCTGTCGAAGCGGCCGCGGATAGGGAGTCCTCCGCGGGGCTCGATTCCATCGGCGCCAAACCCGGGTTCAACCTCGGCAAGGCCGCGGATACCTTCCTCATGGGAGCCAGCCTGCTGGGATCCCTGGCCTTGGCCCTGGGCCTTTTCCAGCTTCTGCCCTACTGGGTGGCCTCCCACGTCGTGGGGGGGACCCGGGACAACCCCGCCAGCCCGGTGCTGTTCAATCTCACGGCCGGCCTGGTGCGCATGAGCCTCCTGCTGACCTACATGTGGGGCATCTCCCATCTCAAGGACCTCAGCCGCGTGTTCCAATACCACGGCGCCGAGCACAAGAGCATCTTCGCCCATGAGCGCAACAGCGCCCTCACGGTTGACGGCGCCCGCGCCCAGAGCCGCTTCCATCCCCGCTGCGGGACCTCCTTCATCCTCATCGTGGCCCTGGTCTGCATCCTGTTCTTCTCGCTCCTCGACGGGATCCTGTGGCAGGGCTTCGGATACGCCTATCCCACCTTCTTCCACCGGTTCCTGATCCACCTGCCCTTCGTCCCCGTGGTGGCCGGCCTCTCCTTCGAGGTGCTCAAGGGCACCGCGCGCTTCCAGGACTCCCCCTGGGTGCGCCCCCTCATCCTGCCCGGCCTCTGGCTGCAGAACATCACCACCCGCGAGCCCGACGAGAAGCAGCTCGAAGTGGCGCTCGCGTCCATCGAAGCGGCGCTGGCGAAGTAGGGGGTTCCCTGTGGTCTCTCTCCGTCCGTTTTCCGTTTTCCGTTTTCCGTTGGGGAGAATCGGGGCCTAAATGCTGCCTCTATCTGCAAGGGCGGAGTTTTCCTTCCCCAACGAAAAACGGAAAACAGAAAACAAAACACCCTAATCCCCTTCCCCCATGGACTTCCAGCAGCAGGCCCGCAAAGTCATCGAGCGCAGCGGCGAGCTCGAGCACCAGCTCCAGAATCCCGACATCCTGTCGGACAAGGCCCGCATGGCCGAAACCAGCCGGCTCCACAAGAGCCTCGCCGACACCGTGGAGAAGGCCCGCGAGTACCTGGCGCTGCTCGGCGAGCTCGGCGAATGGGAGAAAGCCGCCCGCGACCCCTCCGACCCCGAGCTGCAGTCCCTGGCGGAGGACGAGGTCAAGCGCCTCAAGGAGAAGCTCCCGGCCGTGGAGGCCGAGCTGCGCATCCTCTTCATCCCCAAGGACCCGAACGACGAGCGCAGCGCCGTCCTCGAGATCCGGGCCGGCACCGGCGGCGACGAGGCCAGCATCTTCGCCGGCGACCTGTTCCGCATGTACAAGTACTACATCGAGTCCCGGGGCTGGCGCCTGACCGTCGTGTCCGAGAGCGAGGGCACCGCGGGCGGCTTCAAGGAAATCATGTGCGAGGTCGAGGGCCGCGGGGCCTACGGCGTCCTCAAGTACGAGAGCGGGGTCCACCGCGTGCAGCGCGTGCCCGCCACCGAGGCCCAGGGGCGCGTCCACACTTCCGCCGCCTCCGTGGTCGTCATGCCCATGGCCGACGAGATGGACGACATCCAGATCAGGGACGAGGACCTCAAGGTGGACACCTACCGCGCCGGCGGCGCGGGCGGCCAGCACATCAACAAGACCGACAGCGCCGTGCGCATCACCCACCTGCCCACCGGCCTGGTGGTCGCCTGCCAGGACGAGCGCTCCCAGCACAAGAACCGGGCCAAGGCCATGAACCTCCTCAAGACCCGCCTGCTGGACGCCCAGGTGGCCGAGCGCGATGCCAAGGAGGCCGCCGCCCGCAAGTCCCAGGTCGGCACCGGCGACCGCTCCGCCAAGATCCGCACCTACAACTTCCCGCAGGGGCGCGTCACCGACCACCGCGTCAACCTCACCCTCTACAAGATCGACTCCGTGATGAAGGGCGACGTCCAGGAGCTCATCGACGCCCTGGTCATGGAGGCCAACGCCGAAAAGCTCAGGGACCTGGAGAAGCAGGCATGAGGCCGCTCCCGGTCAGCGCCGCGAACCCGGGCCGGCGGCCCTCCTCCCCTGCGGCCCAGCCATGACGGCCCGCCCATGACCGACGCCGTCCAGGCCCCCACCCTGCTCGACGTACTCAACAAGGCCGCCGTGTATTTCAAGGACAAGGGCATCGAGAGCCACCGGCTGGACGCCCAGCTCCTGCTCGGCCACGTGCTGGGCATGAAGCGGATGGACCTGTACATGAACTTCGACCGTCCCCTGGACGAGACGGAACTCGAACGTTACCGCGGCCTCGTGCGCCGCCGGGGCGCCCGCGAGCCGCTGCAGCACCTCGTCGGCGAGACCCCTTTCCGCGAGATCACGCTCAAGACCGATCGGCGCGCCCTCATCCCGCGCCAGGAGACCGAGCTGATCGTGGACCTGGCGCGCAAGGCCCTGGCCCCCGGCCGGTCGAACCGCATCCTCGACGTGGGCGTGGGCGCGGGCCCCATCTACCTGTCCCTGCTCAAGGAGCTTCCCGGCAACGAGGTGCACGGCCTCGACGCCTCGCAGGAGGCCGTCGATCTGACGCGCGAGAACGCGGCCCGCAACGCCCTCGCGGCCGATCATCTCCTGCGCAGCGATCTCTTCTCCGCCCTGCCTCCCGATTTGCGCTTCGATCTCATCGTCGCCAACCCGCCCTATGTCGGGGAGCGCGAACTGCCGGACCTGCAGCCCGAGGTGCGGGACCACGATCCCCGCATGGCCCTCGTGGGCGGCCCCGAAGGCTGGGAATTCCCCGCCCGCCTTGTGGAGGAGGCCTACGGCCGCCTGGAAGAGAAGGGCGTCCTCATCGTCGAGATCGGAGCCGGGCAATTCCCTTTATTGAAAGCGAAAAGCCAGAGCCGGCCATGGCAGAGCTGCGTATCCGCCCAGGATTACCAGGCCATCGAGCGGTTCCTGATCCTGCACAAATAGACCCCCAAGAACTCCGAAAATCTTGGGGTTTTTAGGGGTTCTCGGGACTTTTCATGGTCTTTTGTTGAGACCCTATCAACAATTGTGGATAACCCTGTTGAAAACTTGGCCGCTATTCTTAAGTCGGTAAAATCTTTCTGACCGGCCGCAGGAACCGGCAATTCTCCGCCTTCATATTGCGATAAAGGTGCCCGAAACGGAATGGCCCCGGTACCACGGGGGTAGGCAAGCGGGGCATTTCCAGGAGCACCCTGGCGGGGTTTTCCGACATCGAAAAGTGGTCCTTCTGGCCGGTTTCCACCGGCATTGCGATTCCCGCCAGCCCAGATTCCACGGGGCCTCCGAGGTGGTTTGCTTTTTTGGAAGCGTGTATCTTAACCTATTGGGCCCCGGCCCCAATCCCCGACCAGGGGATGGGGCCGGGGCCCTGGATTTTCGGCCCCACGGGGGACGTCGAGAAAAAGGTTCCGAAACCCTTGACGTTATCACCAGGCTGAAGTATCTTATTCCTCCCCTGGAAAACAGGGGACCGACGGCCTCAGCGCCGGCGGGGATCTTTGAGAGAGGAATCAGGAGCAAGCAGTACCGGTTGGACCCTCGGGTTCAGCT
>CBILQL010000004.1:0-24021 GCA_966238865.1 uncultured bacterium | reverse complement strand
TCCTGCACGAGATCCTGCTTGGTCACATTCTTCAAATTAACCTCCTACCCCTAGATATTGTGGTTAACTCTCAGAAGATAGCACGCCCTATTGGGTGTTGCAAGCGCCTTTTTGAAATATTTGCGGGACGGCCGGGAGGCGCGGAGAAGCGATGGGTGTAAGACTGGAAGGCGACCGCGGAGAGAGGAGAGATTGTGGCGATCAAAGATGGTGTGGTGGCTGGAGAGCGAGGGTTTTTCGTTTTCCTTTTTTCGTTGGGGGTGTCTACGTGGTCAAGCCGATGTCGCCCACCATGAATGACCCACCAACGAAAAACAAAAAACGGAAAACGAAAAACCTCTTCCCGTTTCGACCCTGCTTCCCTGCCGGCGCCAGGCTGCCGGCCCTGGGTTGGCCCCAGGCGCCCATCTCCGCTCCTTACAGCGCCTGCACTTCGGCGTTCATCGACGCCATGCTCTGGGGCAGCCGGTGATCGGGCCCGTAGGCGATGATCTTGGACTGGGTGGCCTCGCAATCGTTGCGCGTGCCGTAGAAGACGATGGTGCGGCCGGTCATGTCCACTTCCACGGCGCAGCGGAAGGCGTTCTCGCGGGAGAGCTTGCACACCTGGGTGAGCATCTCCACCACGTAATCGTAGGTGTGTTCCTCATCGTTGAAGAGCACGACCTTCCAGTTGAGCGCCGGCTTGACGAGGGTCTCGGTCTCGCTCTCGCCGCCGGTCTGGCCCTGCTCGGACGGCGAGGTCTTGCCCGGGCGCTCGTTCATTTGGAGACGATCCTCTCCCAGAAGTAGTCCCAGGCGGCCTGCTGCGCCCCCGCGGGGAAGTCGTGCTTGCGGCGGAAGGTGGAGTCGAGGTACTCGTTGATGGTCTCGATGGTCTGCCGCAGGAAGAAGGCCTGGCGGCTCTGCACGAAGGCCAGGTCGTCGAAGGTGCTGTTCGGAAGGTAGACTTCCAGGGGGTTGAAGTGCTCGCCCTCCTGCACGCTGGAGAGGACCACCTTGAGGTAGCGCGAGAAGAAGGCGTCCACCAGCTCGCGGTTGTCCTCCTCGTGATCGCCCATGAGCTTCTCGAAGAGCCTTTCACCGCTGTTGCCGCCGTTGCCGCCGCCGTCCTGGCCTCTGCTTTCCGCTCCCTTGAGGAGCTGGACGAAGAGGCCGAGGGCGGTGTCGTCGACCTTCCGGGAGAGCTCGAGCAGCTCGCGGGAGCTGAGGCGGGCGAGATCCTCAGGCCTCCGGAACCCGGGGCCGTCCACCAGCCCGGAGAGGTAGATGAGCATCATCTTTTCGTATTCTTCGGAGAGCATCTGGGAGCGGCCGCCTCCGTGATAATATAACTATGCGAGGGCCCGCACCAGCCGTTTGAAGGCCTTTCCGCGCTCCTTGTAGTTTTCGAACATCCCGAAGGACGCGCAGGCCGGCGACAGGGCCACCGCCCCCTTGCCCACGGCGCCGGCGAGGAAGCGCAGGGCCTCCTCCAGGCTGGATTCCTCAAGGGCCGGGAAGACCCGCAGCGTCCGGCCGGAGCCCGGGACGGCCGGGTCGCCGGAAGGCGGAGCGGAGGCTTCCGGTCCCGCGGCCCCGGCCCGCAGCAGCTCCTCCCGCAGGCGTCCCGCGGTCTGCCCGATGAGGGCCACGGCCACCACGTGAGGCGAGGCCGCGACCGCCTCGGCCAGCTCCCGGAAATCGGCATGCTTCTCCGAACCCCCGAGGACGAGACCCAGGGGCGCGTCCCTGAGCGCCGCGATGGCGCCCATGGCGGCTTCGGGGCGCGTGGCGTAGGAGTCGTTGTAGTAGGCGATGCCGCGCAGCTCGCGCACGAACTCCAGCCGGTGCTCGAGGCCCTCGAAGGCGGCGGCGGCGGCCTTCACCCGGGCTGGGTCGGCGCCCAGCTCCAGGGCCACGGCGGCGGCGGCGGCCAGGTTCTCGAGGTTGAAGGCGCCCTTGAGCCGGGTCTCCGCCAGGGACAGGGTAAACCCGCGGGTTACCCAGGAGAGGGAGTCGGCCCCGATGAGGATGTCCGGCGCGCCGGCCCCGCGCGGACCCCGGGCTCCCGGGACCCCCGACGTGTCGGTCTCAGCGGCCGCGGACCCGTAGGCGACGCGGCGTGCGGCCCCGAGGCCGGCGATCCAGGCGCTGCCGGCGGCGTCGGCGCAGTAGATGAGGAGGTCGCCGGGCCCCTGCGTCCCGGCGATGCGGCCCTTGTGGAGCCAGTATTCGTCCCGGGAGAGGTGCCAGTCGAGGTGCTCGGAGGTGGTGCGCAGGGCCACGGCCACTGCCGGGCTGACGGGCAGGGCGGAGAGCTGGAAGCTCGACAGCTCGAGGATGAGGCGCTCGCCCGGGGCCAGGGAGGCGGCCACGTCCAGGGCGGGCACGCCGATGTTGCCGCCCAGCCGGGCGGGGATGCCGGATTCCCGCAGCATGGCGTGCAGCAGGGAGCAGCAGGTGCCCTTGCCCACGGTGCCGGTAACGCCGATGATGCGGTCGCGCCCGGCCAGCGCGAAGGCGAGGCCCACCTGGGAGGTGAGGGTGCCGCCCCCGGCCACGAAGTCGGCCAGGGCGGGCAGGTCGGGGCGGACGCCCGCGGACCGGAACACCGTGGCCATGGCGGAAAGCCCCTGCAGGTAGTCGCCGCCACGGCCGGCTTCGGCGGCACCGGCGTAACGCAGTCCCGGCTCCAGGTCCTTGGGCTCGGCGCGGTCGAACACGGTGATGTCCCGGAATCCACGGGCGAGCAGGTAGCGGGCGGTGCTCCTGCCCTCCACGCCATAGCCCAGGATGCCGATGGGTTCGCGGAGGTCGGGATTCGGGTTTTCCAGGATCATGTCGCGATCTCGAGGGTGGAACGCCGCAAAAATAGGAATCCCCCCTTGCTTGGAGTCCGAAACCCGGAATTTTATATTCTGGAGCGTTTTTCGGGTGCCGGCACCATGCCGTCCCGTTCCGGAGGGTGGCCGCGCGCCGCCCGCCGCGCGGTACGGTCGGAAAAGGAGCTTCGATGCAGCTTGAACTTCTGCTCTTGACCGTGCTGTACGCCGTGTCCTTCGCGGCTTTCGTGGGGGCCATCAACGCCCATGGTCCGGCCCGCACGGCCCTGTCCTACTTCCTCGCCATCCTCTGCCTGTGCGCGGCGGTCTTCCATACCAGCCAGTACATGGCCATGGGCCCCTCCTCCCGCTACGCCCCGGAGGCCGCCATCGTGACGCCCCCGGTCCCGCCGGCGCCCGCCGACCAGGGGGTGGTGCTGGCCCCGCCCGCCCCGGACACCGAGGACCTGGCCGCCTCCCGCAACGCCGCGGCCGTGGCCGAGGCCCGGGCCGAACTGCGGTCGGTGCAGGAGAACGCCCAGCGCGTCCTCCGCAACCTCTCCTCCCTCAACCTGAGCCGGGTCGCCGACGTCAGCGACGAGGAGTACGAGGTCCTGCAGAACCGCGCCGTGGCCTACCTGAGCGAGGCCCGCAAGGCCAAGGTGAAGCTCGCGGCCGCGGCCGCCAAGACGCCCCCGGCCCTCGCCGAGACCCGGGAGACCCTGAACAAGGCCATCGAGAACCTGGTGGCCGCCGCCTACAACGCCGAGCGCTTCTTCAAGTCCGAGAACGACACGGAAGAGTCGGAACGCCTCAGCAACTACAAACGGGGAAGCCAGGCCGCTTCGGCGGGCCTGAACAAGGCTGAAGGCATGCTCGCCGTCAGCGGCGCCGAATAAAAAGGAGTCCAGAATGTCGCTTGTGCCGGATGGATTGAAGTACACCAAGGACCATGAGTGGGCCAAAATCGAGGGCGACACGGCCGTGATCGGCGTGACCGACCATGCCCAGCGCGAGCTCGGCGACATCGTCTTCGTTGAGCTGCCCAAGGTGGGCGCCAAGGTGGCGGCCGGCCAGAGCTTCGGGACCATCGAGGCGGTCAAGACCGTGGCCGAGCTCTACTCCCCGGTCGACGGCACCGTCGCCGAGGTCAACGGCGCCCTCTCCGGGGACGCGGGCGTGATCAACCAGGACCCCTACGGCAACGGCTGGATCATCAAGGTCAAGACCGACAAGCCCGCGGACGGTCTGCTGGGCCCCGCGGAGTATAAAGCATTGATTTGATAGACGGAAAACTTTCCCATTGCGCTGCGCGCAAAGGGAAAGTTTTTTCGCGACTCTCCTCATTTAATGGAACGGAAAAACTTCCAATGGCGAAGCGCCAAAGGAAGTTTTTCTCGCCGACTCTCCTCGCCCGCTAGCGCGAGCCCGGGGCTGGATATCGGCCCGATGCGGCCTCCTTCCTGAACATCTGTCCAGTGGCCGAGCGGCCGTAAAAGCGATTTCAGGAATTCGTTCCCCAGCCCGTGTAGGTGTGGAAGGCCAGGCAGGTCAGTCCGAAGGCGGAAGCGGCGGGGGGGTTAATCGTTACAAAAATCATAATGTCACAAATCGGGAATGAGTGGAGCCGAGCGTACCCGGGCGGAATCGCACGGGCTCGATTTTGAGTACTTGATATGATGTAGATCACAAAAACAGAAGGCGGGGGCATCTCCTGGATCGGCGGGGCGCCTCCTCGCCTGGTCCGACGGGGACCGGGGTCGGGGCGGGGACGGGGTGTGGACGGTGACGGGACTCCGGGGGGAAATGTTTCAGGAAATGTCCGCCGGGAGTCGGGGGACTTTGTTCCACCCTTTGGACTTTATACTTATTTGACCGCCTTGTTTACTACCAGCTCCAAGGCCCGTGGAATCTGGGCCCGGAGCCGACAATTCAAAAGTAGATTCGCACCAATCCCTCATATTTGAATACAAACAAGAGACGCTCGTTTTGGAGGAGAGTTCTTTGCGTAAGCTACGCCTGTCCCACCTGGCGGTCGCCGCCCTGGCCGCGGCGCCTTCCCAGGCCCAGGTCTTTCCCGATGCCCTGCCGGCCAATCGCCCGGCCGCGGGCATCTATTCTCCGCGCCTCCTCTCCCTGGGCGAGCCCCGGTTCACCGATGCCAGGCTCTATAACCGGTTCGATCAGGGCGGTTCGCCCATGGGGTTGCTGGAAACTCGCAAGGAACGGGTGGGGCTGTCCTTCGGATATTTGGGAACCCAGCGCAAGACTCCCGGGGATTCCCTCTCCATAAGCCATAGCGACATCGCCGTTCCGCAGCTGGGCTTCTTCCAGCCCGGGGTGTTCGGCGCCAGCCTCTATTACCTGCGCGAGTCCGAGGCCTACCGTCCGATGCGCCGCGACTCCGCCGAGAACCGGGCCAACATGTTCGGCCTGGACCTGGCCGCGGGGCCCGCTTCGGGCCTGTTCCGGGTCGGCTTCGGCGCCCATGCCCGCCTCGGCGGGGTGGAATATCCCGGGGACGCCAAGCGCATCCTCCTCATGGTCCCTTCCCTGCGTTTCGACCTGGGCAGCCGCCTGCATCCCGCCGTGGAAGCCGGGGTCTTTGCCGGCTTCGGGGGCCGTTTCGACAGCCTGCAAAGCCCGGTCGGCCACCTGGATCGGGCCGCCACCATCACCCTTCCCCGCTTCGGCGCCCTGGCCGATATCGGGGGCACGGAAGACCTGCCGGTGATGGGCAATGCCGTGCTGGAGCTCGGCACCGAGCGCTTCTTCGGCGAATACAAGCCGGTCGGCGACTCCGGCTACCTGTATCCCACGGTATGGACGAACTATTGGACCTTCCAGACCCAGTGGATGTATCCCTTCCAGGCCCAGGATTTCCGCCTGCAGCCGGCCCTCCGCTTCGCCCGCCGTTCCGAGAAGGCGCAGGCCTACCAGGGCGTCCGGAGCAACCAGGACCCCCTCAAGAAGGGGGAGAAAATCGATTCCCTGCACGTGACGCGGGGCATCACCGCCTTCGGCCTGGGCGGCCAGGTCGGTTTCCGGGAACTTGCGTTCCTGCTGCTGGAATGGGAGACGGCCGGCCATGCCTACGAGTCCGACAGCACGCGGGAGAAACGGTACAACCGCTTCTCCCTGGGACTCAAGCATCATGTCCATCGCCTGCCCATCGATTTCCCGGAGGCGCTGACCCTCACGCTGCGCGCCGGCTATGCCTGGCGCCAGGACGCGGAGTCGCGCCCCGAGCACCGGAATTTCCAGTTCGAAACCTTTCTCCCCTCCCCGCTGCCCGCCGGCCGCGGGACCCCGCTCCATGCCATTCCGGACAATCCCGCGGCGTACAGCGCCTTCAGCCTGGGATTCGGCCTTGGGGTATTCGGGGATCGCCTGCTGATGGACGGATTCCTGAGCTTCCCTTCGCAGCCCGAGACGGTCGGGCTGGGATCAGGGAAGGCCTCCGGCACGGAATTCGGGGTTACGGTAACTTACCAGGTTTTATAATAAGCCTGCGAAACTCAAAATCCGTTACTGTGCCGCCGATGCGGCAGCATGTGAACGGCTGAATTGGGAATAGCCGGGTGAACCATCCGGTTTTCCCGAAGTACTAAGACTCTTCGGACTTATTAATCGAATCATAATGCAGTGCGAAGTATGGGGAACGAATCAACCTGGAGCCGTCTATGAAAAGTAAAATATCAACCTCGCTGGCAGCTGTCGCGATCTTCATGGCCGGCATGAAAGCCCAGGCCGCGAACGTCTGGGCCGTGGACGAAAAGGGCAACATCACGCTCAACGGCGAGGTGTTCCGGATCAAGGGCGGTTCCTGGTTCGGCCTGGAAGGGCGCCATGAGCCCTCCGACGACGCGACGAACCCCAGCGGCGCGCCGATGGAGATGTACATCGGGAACATGTTCTGGAACAACAGCGGACGGACCCTGGAGAAGGACGCGACCGAGATCAAGGCCCTCGGGTTCAACAGCATCCGCCTCCCCGTCGCCCCCCAGACCCTCAACGACAACGATCCGCAGGGCAGGAACCCGTACCTGAAGAACGCCGAATCCGAGCGCATCCAGGGCGCGTTCACGGCCCTCAAGGCCACGATCCAGGCCTGCTCCAAGGCCGGACTCTACGTCATGCTCGACATGCACACCTGCTCCAACTTCGTGGGCTGGCGCAAGGGCCGCCTGGACGGCCGCCCCCCCTACGCGGACGCGGCCCGGGTGGACTACGATTACAAGCGCGAGGAGTACTCCTGCTCCGAGACCGGGAATCCGAGCACCGTGAAGCACGTCCACGCCTACAACACCACCAAGTGGCTGAACGATCTCAAGACCCTGGCCGGCCTGGGCACCGAGCTCGGCGTGGACAACATCATGGGCATCGACATCTTCAACGAGCCCTGGGACTACAGCTGGGCCGAATGGCGCTCCATGATCGACCAGGCCTACCAGGCGATCAGCTCCGTCAACCCCAACATCCTCATCTTCGCCCAGGGCATCGGCGGCACCAACGGCTCCCAGGACGGGACCCCGGACACCAAGGCCATCTCGCCCCACGGCGACGCGTCCTCCAACCCCAACTGGGGCGAGAACCTGTTCGAGGCGGGCCCCACTCCCCCCTCCATGCCGAAGAGCAAGCTGGTGTACTCGCCGCACACCTACGGCCCGGCGGTGTTCCAGCAGACCATGCATGCCAGCCCCACCCAGCCCGAATGCGCCGCCCTCGAGGGCGATGCCATGGCCGAGAAGAAGTGCCAGCTCGTCATCAACGCGCCCAAGCTCGAAAACAGCTGGCATGAGCATTTCGGGTACCTGAAGGCGCAGGGATACGCCATCGCCATCGGCGAGTTCGGCGGCAACATGGACTGGCCCAACAAGACCAATACCCATAACAAGAACCTCTGGGGCTACCTCACCGACAAGAACGTCGACGAGAAGTGGCAGAACGCCTTCGTGGACTACCTGATGAAGGAAGGCATCTACGACTCCTTCTACTGGTCCATCAACCCGGAATCCGCCGACACCTACGGCATCTTCACCACCCCCTTCGACCCCGTCTCCAACGACGCGGGCTGGGGCACCTGGTCCACCGTCGACACCCGGAAGATGAACCTGCTCAAGAGGCTCTGGGACGCTCCGCAGGTCAGCAACCCCGGCCAGGTGATCGGCGTCCGGAAGTCCGAGAAGAACGGCTTCAGCGTCCAATTCTCGGCCACCGGTGCGGTCTCCTACACCCTGCCCAAGTCGGAGTTCGTGTCCCTGAAGCTGTACAACCTCGACGGAAGCCTCCGTTCCGAGGTCCTCGGCAAGCAGCAGGCCGCCGGGTCCTATTCCATGGACCGCAGCCAGTTGCAGGCGGAGCCGGGTCTGTGCCTGGCCGTCTTCAAGGCCGGCAACTATACCTATAGCCAGAAGGTCTACCTGGCCCACTAATCGACGGCATCCGCCGGCTTTGCCCCATTCGGGCTGATGCCGGCAGTATTCCCAATACCGAGAGCCCCCGGCAGGACATCCTGCCGGGGGCTTTTGCTTATACGAAGGCCTTGGCTCGCGCCCGGAGGAACTTTATTTCCGGTAGTGAAGACGCCGCGCCCGCGGACCGCGCCACCTGCGCCCGGGGGTCGGCGCCGGGAGCGACCACCATGCACTTCTCAGGCGGCCATCTCAAGCGGTACAAGGACATCGCGGCCCTTCTCCTCAAGTACGGCCATTCGGATTTGGCCGTCCGGATGCGCGGCGACATCCCGGGTTTCACGGACGATGCGGATGGCGGGGGTGGGGCGGTTGGAGCGGATGGAGCCGCTGCTGCCGCTGCTCCCGGCAAGCCCGAAGAATTCGCCCGGGACCTGGAACGCCTGGGCCCCACCTATATCAAGCTGGGCCAGCTCCTCTCCACCCAGTCCGCGTGGATTCCCGAATCCTATTTGCGGTCCCTGGAGGAGCTCCAGGACCGCGTGCCGCCCTTCCCCTTCGAGGAGGCCGAGAAGATCCTGGAAGAGGAACTGGGCGGACTCATCAAGAAGATGTTCCGCGCCTTCGATCCGACCCCGCTGGCGGCGGCCTCCCTGGCCCAGGTCCATCGCGCCGAGACCCACGACGGGCACGAGGTGGTGGTCAAGATCCAGCGCCCGGGCGTCCGCAAGGTGGTCATCGAGGACCTCGAGGTGCTGGAGGAGGTGGCGGGCTTCCTGGAGCGCAACACCGAGGCGGGCCGCCACTTCCGTTTCCGCGAGCAGATGGCGGAGCTGCGGGGATCCCTGCTGCGCGAGCTGGACTACCGCCAGGAGGCCCGCAGCATGGAGCTCCTGGCCGACAACCTGGCCGAGTTCCCGGACATCCTGGTGCCGCGTCCCCTGGCCAGCTATTCGGCCGGGCGCGTGCTCACCATGCAATACCTGCCGGGCCGGAAAATCACCCGGCTGACGCCGCTTGCGCGCCTCGACATGCGCGGCCGGGAGCTGGCGGACCAGCTGTACCGCGCCTTCATGAAGCAGATCCTGCTCGACGGGGTGGTGCACGTCGATCCGCATCCCGGCAACGTCTACCTCACGGAAGACAACCGCCTCGCCCTCCTGGACTTCGGGATGGTGGCCTATGTCCCCCCGCAGATGCAGAACCAGTTGGCCAAGATCCTGGTGGCCATCGGCGACGGCCGCGGCGAGGACGCGGCCGAAATCGCCCTGCGCCTGGGCCGCCGCGAGGCCGGCTTCGACCCCGCGAGGTGGCGCGACCTGACCGCCGGCATGGTGGCCGAGTTCCGCAACCGCAAATCGTCCGATGTCGAGGTGGGCCGCCTGTTCCTGGACCTCGCCGTCCTCTCGGAGCAGGCCGGCGTGAGCCCGCCGCCCCAGTTCGCCCTTCTGGGCAAGACCCTGCTGAAGCTGGACCGCGTGGCCAAGGCCCTGGCCCCGGACTTCGACGCCAACGACACCGTGCGGGACTACGCTTCCCACCTGCTGCAATCCCGCCTCCTGCGCACCCTGAGCCCCGGCAAGGTGTTCCACACCGCCCTGGAGGCCAACGAATTCCTACAGCAGCTGCCGGGCAAGCTGAACGCCCTGATGGAGATGGCCGTCAACAACGAACTGCGGGTTTGGGTCGAGACCCAGGGGGAGGGCCAGCTCATCACCGGCCTGCAGAAGATCGCCAACCGCATCACCATGGGCCTGGTGCTGGCGGCCCTCATCGTCGGCGCGGCGCTGATGATGCGCGTCGACACGGAGTTCCGCCTGCTGGGCTATCCGGGCCTCGCGGTGCTCCTGTTCCTGGGGGCTTGCGTGGGCGGGGTGGCGCAGATCTACAGCATCCTGTCCGGGGACCGGCGGGGACCGCGGGCGGGGGCGGCGTAGCCGTGGAAAGGCATGCGGGACGGGCTCCCGCATGCCGGCGTGGGAGGCTTCGCCCTACAGGGGCAGGGTCCAGGCATCCACCCGGGCGTCGTCCAGGCAGGCCTTGAAGGAGAAGCCGGAGGCGGGATTCGTGGCGGGCTGGCAATCCCCGACCCCGTGCGTCGGGGCCATGACGGCCACGATCACCTGGTCGATGTAATGCGCCGCCGCCGACGAGACCATGGTCCCGGAGATGTCGATGAGGTCGGTGCCCCATCCGAAGATGGTGCTGATGGAGGTCAGCGGGTTCACCACGGAGCGCGTGCAGACCTTGGTGGTCGCATTCCAGTTGCCGCTCTGCGTTCCGCCGCCCAGCCAGGACCAGCCGTTGTAGGTGGTTCCCCGGAAGACGAGGGTGTAGTATCCCTTGGCCCCGTAGTTCAGGTGGGTATGCCCGCAGCCGCCCTCCGTCGACACCGAGCTGCCGTTGTAGCGGATCCAGACGTTGAGCCGCTTGCCGCGCGTCCCCGTGTACTTGAAATAGTCATAGTCATTGTAATTCATGCCGCGGACATAGGTGTTCTCGGTGGGCGCCTGGCGGCCGAGGGTGGTATACAGGTAATCCCCCACGTAGGAGAAATTCTTCGTCGCCTTGAAGCCTTTGGAAGGCGAGACGGGGAAATCCTTGGTCTGTTGCTCCGACATCTGGGCCCCGGCCGTAAAGGCCATGGCGAGCACCGCGATTCCTGCGGAAATCGATTTCAACATGCTGTCGTCCTTTGCGAAAAATGGTGTCGGTGGCGGGAATTACTTGGCGGGGCTCCGGACTTTGCCGGTTTGGAAGTCATAGGCCGCTTCCAGCAGCTTGACGTCCTCGGTCAGCCCCTTCTCGAGCATCTGCTTGCGGACATCCAGCAGCATTTCGACGGGAACCTCCAGCACGGGGTTGTTGTCCGGATCCCGGAGGACGGGGGCGTCCGCGGGAGGCCGGACCTCGCCCGGATCGACGGCCTCCTGGCTGGGCGTGTTGGAGGACAGGCAGCCGCTCAAAAGGGCCAGTGAACCGGCCAGCGCGAGAATACGAATGTCTTTCATGGACTTTCTCCAAGTTGGATGGATGGCAGCAGGCTCCGAACCTGCATCACCAGGTTAGAGCCGGGGACGGGGGAGAAAAGTATCAGGCTATTTCGAAACTTGGGAAAGGCAAGGATGCCCGTGGGGCGAAATGACTTTGAATGTCAAGCGACTGCGATGACGATTTTCCCGATGTGCCCTGCTTCGCCGAATCTTCGGAGGGCTTCAGGAACGTCTTCCAATCGGTAGGGGCCATCGATCGGGCACTTCAGGGATTGCGATTCGAACATGCGGTTGATCCGGTCCAACCCCTGGTTCGGCTTCAGGGCCAGGACCTGGAGGCGTTTACCCATCCGCTTGGCCAGGAGGGATCCCATCAAGAATACCTGCAATAACCGGGGCCAATGCCCGCCTACAGTCACATAGCGGCCTCCGGGCCTGAGCGCATGCAGGTATCGGATGGGCGAACGGGTGGTCTTCACGTCCAGTACCATGTCGTACTGTCGTTCGCCGCTGGTGAAATCCTCCCGTTGATAATCGATGACATGGTCGAAACCCAGCGCCTTGAGCGAGCCAAGCTTGAAATCCCGATCCACGCCGGTCACTTCGCATCCATATTCCTTGGCGATTTGCAGGCCAATCGCACCCACACCCCCGCCGGCCCCGTTGATCAAGACGCGCTCGCCCCGCTGGATCTTCCCGAGGTCGACCAGCCCTTGCAAGGCCAGCAAACCGGCGTGCGGGAGCGCGGACGCCTGTTCGAACGACATTCCGGCCGGCATTTGGTGCAGAGCGTTCTCCCGCACGCAGGCATACTCGGCGAAGCCACCGAAGCCGGCCTCGGATACGTCTCCATAGACTCTGTCTCCGGGCCGGAATTTCGAGGCGAGGCGTCCGACGGCCTCCACGGTTCCGGCGAGCTCAATTCCCAGCACGGACACCTTAGGCCGGAACAATCCGAACAGGAGGCGATAGATGTACGGCTTGCCACGCAGGAAGGACCAATCCCAATCGTTCACCGCCGTGGCGTGCACCTTGACCAGGACTTCGTTGTACTTCAGTTCCGGCCTCGGAATCTCCCGGACCGCGAGGACATCCGGCGACCCGTAGCGGGCAAGTACGACGGCCTTCATGGCCGTGCCCGGGACAACCCCGGCGCCTCGACCGGGGACAAGGTGTGGGCGTCGCGGGCCAGGAGCCAGCGCCCGTCGGCCTGCCGGCGGTAGACGGTGAGGCGGTGCCCGGCGAGGCGCAGCGGCTTCCGGCCGTCGGGCGGGGTAATCGACAAGGTGTCACGGCTATGCGCATAGGCGACTTCGCCGACGACGACGACGTCTTCCAGGTCGCTGACACAATAGATGCGCTCTTGCCGCGGTGCCTTCGGGAAATTGCCGGCGAATCCGGCCTTGTCGAGCGGTGCCTGGCCCGGATTGAGGAATACGGCGTCGTCGGTCATCATGTCGAGGAGCCGGGGGAGGTTGCCGGCATTGACGGCGTCGATCCAGGCGGTATGCGCGGTGTGAACCTGATGCTCTTCTTCTACCATCGAAGTCTCTTTTCCTGGATAGGGCGACATTCCGCTTCTAGGTCACGCCTTTTACCAATCAGGCCATCTGTCCGATTATAGAATGGAGCCATTTGGATACGTCTTGTCAAAAGGTATTCTGCTTCCGAGCCAGGTTTCCCCGGTAAAAATCAAGACCTTAGGACGTTGTTGGGTGAGGCGAAGCCCGGCCAGCTTTATCAAGGCGAGTTGCATATCTGATTTTTTCTAGTATCATCGCGTATTGGCTTCTTTCAATTCGTATGGCTTGTTATATGGCTTTCCATATGGTATATTCTATGTATGGTCTTTGAGTGGGATCCAGCGAAGGATGAAGCGAACCAGGAAAAACATGGAGTTTCATTCTCTCTAGCCCAGCATGCCTTTTCCGATTCGAGAAGACTACATATGAGAAGCAAAACAAAATACGCAAAAGCGCCGAAGGATATTGCTCAGGCGATTGCCGCTTCGGAGCCTATCGAGGATTTCCTTCCCGCTCCTGACAAGCTCGTTCTCAAGGAGGAGGCCGTCAAAGTGACACTTTCTCTAGGGAAAGAGAGCGTTCAATTTTTTAAAAAAATGGCCAAGGAAAATCATGTCCCTTATCAAAATATGATCAAGCGGGTGGTGGATCTTTACGCTCGACATTACATGCATCCTTGATCTTAATCGCTTTCTTGCCCGCCGACTCTTTGCCATGCAATTTCACCAACGTTCGCGCTATGAAGATGTGGCCTGAAAAGGGATGCACGATGGGCGAGGACGTGAGCGGAGTGGGGCATTACCGCCCCCGGAGCGAATGGCCGTAGTGTGCCGTGAGCTCAAGCTGAGTGCAAGCTAACGTTTTTGCAGAAGACCCTCAATGTTTCAGAATTATGCAGGGACTTAACTCCTTACAATCTTTGAATTGGTTTATTCTTGAGGGGGGGTATTGTCTCAGTAGGTGTAGTTGAGCATAACTCCACCCAACGCCAACACCTTCACTCCAACACCCGCCCAAGCACTAGCCTAATCGCCCCCGGATCCGGCGCGCTACCCACGTCTCTGGGCACCAGCATCACGTCCACGAAGATCGACCCATCCATCCCGCCCAGCAGATCCGCCGCCTCGAAGCCGAACGACCCGTCCGCCGAAAGCGGAGCCCGCACCGTCGATTCCTTGGGATACTGCACGTTGACGAAGACCACCGTGTCCTGGAACACAGCCGGGTCATAGCCGTTCACCCGCCCCGAAAACTCTCCCTCGAAAGCCCCCTCCGCCGCCGTGTCGGCCCGCAAGGCGGTGAAGGACGCTTCGCCGGCCAAGTCGAGGTCCAGGGACCAGGAGCGCAGCGAAGCGCGGTTGAAGGCGAGGCGCAGCTTGTAGGGCACGGCCCGGTGGCCGGCGGCAAGCACCTTCGGCGAGACGTGCACGGACATGGGCCCCAAGGCGTTCCCCATCAGGTCGGCGGCGCGCAGGGTGAAGCGGCCCTCCGCATCCAGGGGGACCGTCACCTCCTTGGCCGGGGGCTCGAGCTTTCGAATGGTGAGCTGGGGGGCCATCACCGCGGGGTCGAAGCCTTCCATGCGGCCCCGGATGTCGCCGGAGGCACGGGCCGTGAGGGCGCCGTCGTCCCGGAAGCGGAAGGTCCGGCCGGGGTCGGGCTCCAGGGACAGGGTCCAGGGATGGGGAGTGCGCGGGGGCGGGGGATTGTCGACCACCTTGAAATGGCCCATCATCTGGGCGCCGAGATGCTCGGGGATGTGGCAATGCATCATCCATTCGCCGGGGTTGGAGGCGTCGAGCAGGAGGTCCACGGTGAAGCCGCGGCCGATGAGATAGCTGTCGCGCCAGACCAGGTTCTCCTTCTGGAGCTTGCCCTGCTCGCGCACGACCAGGAAGCGCTGGCCGTGGAAATGGATGGGGTGGGGCATGGAATGGACGGCGAAAGGGTCGTTGTAGACGCGGATCATCACCTGCTCGCCCTTGCCGAAGCTCCAGTCGATGGCGTGGTTCTCCTTGCCCGTCTCGTCGTCGCGGAGGATCCAGGAGGTGTTGTGCTGGTGGGACCCGGTGCTCATGGTGCCCATCTCGTCGAACCATTCGATGCCCAGGGCGTCGGTGGTGGACGGGTCGTGGGCGGTCTTCATCAGGCCGGACATGTCCATGGTTCCGGTGAGCTCGAGGACGCGGTCCGGGGGGCGGTCGAAGGCGGCGCGGAAGGAGTCGATGCCGGCGGCGACGGCGGGGATGAGCGCGGTCGTGAGGCTGGATTCCAGGTTGGGCCGGGCAGTGTCCGGGTCGTAGACGAAGGTGGCCAGCAGGGCCTGCTTGAACTGGTCCCTCTGCACGTAGCGGTGGTAGAGGCGCACGGTGTCGTCGTCGCCCAGGTCCTGATTGAAGAGGACCTGGAAGACCAGGCGTTCCGACGGGGCGATGATGTCGCTTTCGCGGAAGTTGCTGTACTCGTAGCGGCCATTGTCGGCGCCGACCACGTTGAGGCTCTTGAGCGGATCGAACTGGAGGTTGAAGACCCGCGCGCCGGCGGCGTTGGTGGCGTAGAAGCGGATCACCTCGCCGTGCTTGACGCGCATGGTGAGGGCGGTGTCGCCGTTGACCAGGTAGGCGTTGCCGAAACGGCCCATGAGGGTGTAGTCCACCAGGTTGCGGTAGAAGGGTTTGATGGAGTCCCCATCGAGGAGCACGTCGTCGAGCATCAGGAAGACCTCGCGGTGGACGGGGGGCCAGAAGGCCGGGTCCGCGGGCACGACCCAGTAATTGCCGTACAGGCCCAGCTCCAGGCCGTAGTCCTCGCGCACGTGCGGATGGTACCAGTACACGCCCGGGTCGGGGAAGCGGAGGGTGTAGGCATGGGATTGCCCGCTGCCGATGGGCGCCTGGGTGAGTCCCGGCATGCCGTCCTGGGTATAGTCGAGGCGCACGCCGTGGGAGTGCAGGCTGGTGGGCACGTCCGTGTTGTTGGTAAGGACTAGAGTGATGGCGTCGCCTTGGGGCACCTTGAGGGTGGGGCCCGGGATGCAGCCGTTGTAGCCGAGCATGCGCACCTTGCGGCCCGAAATCCACTTGGCCACCCAGGTCACCTCGAGGCGCACGGTGTCGCCGTCCCCGGCTTCCAGGATGTAAGTGGGGAGGGCGTCGGGCAGTCCCTCCACGCCGGCCGCGAAGGGGATCCGTTCCAGGGGGGCCGGTTGGCTGGGCCCGGGGTCTGAACAGGAGAACAGAGTGATGATGATCACGCAGAGGGCACAGCCCGCGAGGGAACGGACCGGGCGTGCACGTGCCGGCCGCGGGCAATGATGCAACCCGAATCCTCCCGAAAGTTTCCGCATTTCCTCCGGCATCCCGACAGGGCCTATGATGGCTTTGTTCCCCGCACAGTATTCTACGCGAAAACGGCCCGGGAAGCCGTTTATTCCCATTAAACGGAAGAAAAACCGGATTGGAGAAATCGCGGGTGGAATGGGGCGGGGACAGGTATCGGTAAAAGACGCTGGCAGCCAGGGGCGGCCTTCCGCTTACGGGAGGCCGATATCGAATTCCCCATCCGTGATGACCATGGGTTCCGTGGCGGACGCTCCCGTCTGGGGGCTCAAGGTGGCCGAGAAGGTGCCTATGGCGCGCGTGGCTGTCAGGGACGTGACGACGACGACTCCCGAATCCTGCCGCACTCCAGTGGGGCCCCAGGTGCCCGTGGATGCGGCAGAGGAGAATACCACAGCCAGGGTGCGCACCGGGGAGGCATCCTTCAGACTATAGGTGCCGGCTTCCTCCACGTCCATCAACGTCATGCTGATCGACCTTCCGCTGCTGAGGGCGCTGAATTGCAGGCCCTGCCCGCGGAGCTGGGTGGCCGTCAAGGACGTCACGCCGACGGCATTGAAGGGTTCGCCGTTCAGCTTGGCGACTACCCGGCTCCCGGCATTGTCGGGCACGGGAACCAGGGTTCCGGTGAGGGGGAGATCGAATTTACCATCGGTGATTTCGATGCCGGATCCGTCGGTGTCGGAACCGGGCTCAAGGGTGGCGGAGAAGGTGCCGGCGACGCCGTCGGCGCCGACCTTGGTGAAGGTGATGCTGCCGGACAGGCCGTCCATGGTGCTTACCCATGTCTTGGACCCGCCCTTGCTGTCGGCAATCGTCATGGCCAGGATGCCGCCGAACGCGGTGGTGCCGACGCCGAGGGCATAGGTTCCGGGGCCCTTGATATTGTAGAGCGTGATCACTACGGCCGTGCCGGAGCTGCTGGTGGCCTGCGCGCCCTGGATGAGTAGACCTCCCGGCAAGGGCATGGCCTGGCACTTGGCCATGGCTTCTCCGGATGCCCAGGCCTTGCCGTCGATGCGGGCGCTGATAGGGCCCGACCCGCCGCCCCCGTCGCCGCCGGTCCCCTTGTCGCCGCCGCAGGCGGCCAGAGACAGCGTCAGGAAAAGCGCGACGACTGGGACCGCAAGTCGCGAGGCGATGGACGCTCCGAATCGCGACCGCATGTGCGCCGCGATGCGCGCCTTTCCGGCGCGGTGAGCGGATTTCGCGGGGGCCTGAGAAACGGCGATGGAGGGTGAGGTCAAGCTGCGCATGGGAGACAACCTAGCTCAGGGCCGGGCGGCTTGCAAGGCCCGCCGTATCTGGCCGGCAGAGGATCCACCCTGCGGGCCCCTGCCGGCGGGACCTGCCGGGAGGGTTACCTGGCGGGAACGGTAGCGGGCGCCGAATGTCGGAATCCTTTACGGGTCCGCGCGGCGACGGCGGGCGCCCCTGGCTTAAGGGGGGCGGCCCTGGCCTAAGGGGCCGCCGGCGACGCCGCGGCCTCGGGAGCCGCCGTGGCTGCTCCCTCGGGGCCCTCCGGGGAAAGCAGCGCGCGGACGCGATCCTCCATGTCCTTGGCGGTGACGCCGGGATCCAAGGCATCCCCGATGTTCACCCGGATCACCCGGCGCGAAGGTCTGGGCATGGCGGCCATGGCCTTTCCCCCCTTGCGGCTGAAGAAACTTCCCCACAGGCCGCCCAGGGACAGGGGCACCACGGGCACCGGGTCGGTCGCGAGGATGCGTTCCACACCAGGGCGGAAAGGGCCCATGGCCCCGTCGAAGGTGATCCTCCCCTCCGGGAAGATGCACACCAGGTCGCCGTCGCGGAGGGCGGCGGAGATGTCGGCGAAGGCCTTCTCCTTGAGGGCCGCGTCCTCCTTGGCGGGCGCGATGGGGATGGCCTTGGAGAGCCGGAAGGCCCAGCCCAGCAGGGGATTCCGGAAGATTTTGTGATCCATGACGAAGCGGACGGGACGGCGGCAGGCGGCGGTGATTACGAACCAGTCGATGAAGCTCACGTGGTTGCAGACCAGCACCGCGGGTCCCTGCCGGGGCACCTTCTCCCGCCCCGCGTAGCGCAGGCGGTAGATGGTGCTGGCCAGGATCCAGGTCACGAAGCGCATCACGAACTCTGGGATGAGCAGGAAGATGTAGGAGCACACCACCAGGTTGAGGACAGCCGCGTACAGCAGAATCTGCACGGTGTTGAAGCCGAGCTGGTACAGGGCCATGGTGAGCAGGGCCGAGGCCACCATGAACAGGGCGTTGAAGATGTTGTTGGCGCCGATGACGCGCGAGCGCTGGTCGGCGTCGGAGCGCGACTGGAGGAGCGCGTACAGCGGTACGATGAACAGGCTGCCGGAAATCCCGATCAGGGAGAGGTCGAACAGGGCGCGGAAGGCCGGGCCGGCCCAGGGCCCTCCCAGGAGGCCGGCGACGCCCATCGTGGCCGTCCCCGGAGGCGGGTAGTCGATGAAGGCGAAGTCGGCGCAGAACAGGGTCATGCCCAGGGCGCCGAGGGGGACGAGGCCCAGCTCGATGTCGCCCCGGGACAGCTTGGCGCAAAGGACGGAGCCGACGCCCACCGACAGCGAGAACGCCGCCAGGAGCAAGGTGACCACGCCCTCGTCGCCGACCAGCATGTGGCGGGTGAGGTTCGGGATCTGGGCCAGCAAGGTGGCGCCGAAGAACCAGAACCAGGAGACGCCGAGGACGGAGTTGAACAGCGCCGGCTTGCGGCGGATCATGCGGGTGAGGACGGCGGCCTGCACGAAGGGGTTCCAGTCGAGGCGGAGGCCCGGGGCCGCGGGCGGCGCGGACGGGATGCGGCGGGAGACCAGGTAACCGGCGACGGCGGTGGCGAGGATGGCTGCGGCGATGGCGGCGGCGTTCCGGTGCCCGGCCAGGAATCCGCCCGCCAAGGTGCCGAGCAGGATGGCCAGGAAGGTTCCCATCTCCACCAGCGCATTGCCGGTCATGAGCTCCTCATCCTTGAGATGCTGGGGCAGGACGCTGTACTTGACGGGCCCGAAGAAGGCGGAGTGGGTGCCCATGAGGAACAGGGTGCCGAGCAGCAGCGGCAGGCTGTCGAGGAAGAAGCCCGCGGTCCCGAGGAGCATGATGCCGATCTCGGCCGCCTTGACGGCGCGCATGATGCGGGCCTTGTCGAGCTTGTCGGCGAGCTGGCCGGCCACGGCCGAGAACAGGAAGTACGGCAGGATGAAGAGCCCGGCCGCGAGGTTGGTCACGAGGCCGCTCTCCGCCTCGGTGGCGGCCTTGAAGGCGAACAGGATGACGAGGGTGTTCTTGAACAGGTTGTCGTTGAAGGCGCCCAGGAACTGGGTGGCGAAGAGGGGCCCGAAGCGTTTCTGGGCGAGGAGGTTCATCAGGCTCATCGAGTCACCGTCCCCGCCGTTCCAGGTCCAGCAGGAAGGCTTTCCGGTCGAGGCCCCCGGCGTATCCGCCGAGCTCGCCGCCGGAGCGCACCACCCGGTGGCAGGGGATGAAGATGCAGGCGGGGTTCCGGCCGTTGGCGGAACCCACGGCGCGCACGGCCGCGGGCCGGCCCACCTTCGCGGCCAGATCCCGGTAGCTCCAGGTCTCGCCGTAGGGGATGTTGCGGAGCTCGCTCCACACCCGCCGCTGGAATTCGGTGCCGCGCAGATCGAAGGGGAGATCGAAGCCGGTGCGGCGGCCCTCGAAGTATTCCTGCAATTGCCTTTCCGCATCCTCCAGCAGGGCGGCGGCGGAGGCGGGGCCTCCCTCGCGGATGCCGAAGCGCGGGAGCTCCTCGCGCGACCAGGCGAGGGCGGCCACGGCGGCGCCGCTCGCCGCCAGGGCGAGAGGTCCGAGGGGCGTCCGCACAATCCTTACACAGCAGGCGAGGGGTTCGGCGGCGGTCGTGGACATCGCTCCGGTCATGGTATCTCCGGCGGTCATGGGCTTTCCTCCAGGCGGGCCCGGGCATGGGCATGCCACAGGTGGGCGGCGGCATAGCCGCGCCAGGGTTTCACGGCGTCGAGGTCGAGGGCGGGATTGTCGGCGAGGGCCCGCTTCAGCACCAGGTCGGCGGCGGGGAAGGCGTCGGTGTCGGCGATGGCCCGCAGGCCGACGTATTCGGCGGTCCAGGGACCGATGCCCTTGATCGCGAGGAAGGCGCGGCGGAAGGCCTCCGGATCCTGGGCGCTGTCCAAGGACAGCCGGCCGTCCAGGAGGCGGCGCGCGAACTCCCGCAGGCTCTCCTTGCGGGCGCGCGTGGTGCCCACCCCGGCGAGATCCGCCTCGGCCAGCGCCCCGGGCCCCGGGAAGAGCCGGAGTTCCTCCCCGGTTACGGGGTGGGCGGCGGGCTCGCCGTGGCCGGCCAGCAGCTGGGCCACCAGGCGGTTGGCCGCCGCCACGCTCACGAACTGCCCCAGGATGGCCCCCACCGCGGTCTCGTAGGGGTCCCAGCCCCGGGGGCAGCGCAAGCCGGGATGCCGGCGGCGCAGGGCCGCGAGGCGGGGGCAGGCGGCGAAGGCGTTGGAGACGAGCACGGGATCCGAATCGAGATCGAACAGGCGCCGGGCGGCCCGGACCACGCGGCCGCCGCCGGCGCGGGCGCCGGGCCGGCGGCCGCGCGGGCCGGAGGCTTCCTCCGGAGCGGAGATGCGGACGAGGCCCAGCGCGCCCTTGCCGCGCGCGCCCGCTTCCGGGTCATCGAAGCGGAACACCCGCTCGTAGGCCCCGTCCCGGAAGGTCTCGAGGCCGGCGATGGCGTGGGAGCGGCAATGGGCCAGGGCGGCGGCGAAGTCGAGGGGCGGTCGGTAGGGCAGCGACAGGACCAGGCCCGGGCCGCGCGCCTCGCGGCCGGAGGCGGCGCCGGCCTTGCGCAGACGGGTGGGCGCGCGCCGGAAGCGATCGCGGAAGGCGTCGTTGAAGCGGCGCAGGGACGCGAAGCCGGCGGCGAAGGCGACCTCGCCCACGGGCAGAGAGGTCTCGGCGAGCAGCTTGCGGGAGAAGTCGAGACGGCTCTCGATCATGAGGCGCTTGGGGGTCTTGCCGATCTCGTCCGCGAACAGGCGGCGCAGGTGCCGGGCGCCCACCCCGAAGCGGGCGGCGAACGCGTCCTCGTCGAGGCCGCGGTGCTCCTGGTCCGAGATGGCCCGCAAGGCGCGCCGCACCAACGCCGACCGGCCTTCCCAGGCTGGCGATCGGGGAGCAGCCTCGGGCCGGCAGCGCAGGCAGGGACGGTAGCCGCGCCGCTCGGCGAGCAGCGCGCTGGCGAAGAATTCGACGTTCTCGCGCCGGGGGCGCGCGGGGCAGACGGGCCGGCAATACACCCCCGTGGTCTTCACCCCCACGAAGAACTTCCCGTCGAAGCGGGGATCCCGCGCCAGCATGGCCCGGTAATAGGCTTCGTCCCTGGACATAGGGACAACATAAGCGGTTCGCGGCGCGACGACTAGCCGTTTCCGGACATGGTCCCCCGGCGGGCCCCGCCGGCCAGGACCACGAGGACGGCAAGCGCCGCCACCGCGCACAGCACCCAGCCCCGCGCGATGGCCTCGTGGCCGAGGCGCCGGGCGGCCACGCCGATAAGGGCGGGAACGGCGGCCATCCCGGCGGTGGCGGCGGCGACCTGGAAGCCCATGGCATTGGCGGCGTGCCGGCGGCCGAGGCGCGCCGGGGTGGAGGATACCAAGGCCGGATAGATGGGCGCGAAGCTGAGGCCGACGAGGAGGAGGCCGAGCGGCGTGGGCCACCGGTCGTGGCCGAGGGCGGCCAGGGCTGCGCCGGCGAGCATGCCCGCGGAGCAGAGCCGCAGCACCCAGGCGGTGCGGTCGGCGAGGGGGAGCAGGCCGGCGATCACGCGCCCGCCGGTGAACCCGCCCCAGAACAGGCTGACCCAGAAGGCCGCCCGGCCGGCTTCGAGGCCGCGTCCCTCCCGCAGCAGGGTATAGGACCATTGGCCCACCGAGACTTCCAGGCCGGTATACAGGAAGAAGGCGAGCACGGCCCCCCAGACTGGCCCAAGGGCCAGGGTCTCGCGGTAGGAGGGGGCCGCCGCTCCGGCGGACACCGTCGAAGCTGCTCCGGCGGCATCCGGCGCGGGCCCTGCGTCCGCGACCCCGGAGCCTGCCCCGCCCGACACTGCCGAAGCCGCTCCGGAACCCGCTGCCGAATCCGCCCCGGGGGCGTCGGCATGGGGAAGGTCCCAGCGGTTCCTGGCGACAAAGAAGATGATGCCCAAGGCGGCCTGGACCAGGGCCACGGCGCCGTAGGCCCAGCGCCAGGTGAGGCCCGCGGCCAGCGCGAGCGCGACGGTCGTGGGGCCCAGGAAGGCTCCCAGGCTGTAGCTGGCGTGCAGCCAGTTGAGGGTGCGGGGACGGAAACGGAAGGCGGCGTAGGTATTGAGGGCCGAGTCCACGGCCCCGCCTCCCAGGCCCGCCAGGCAGGCCGCCGCGAGCAGGAGCGGGAAGGCGGGCAGCAGGGCGTATCCCAGGAGGCTGACGCCGGTGAGCCAGGTGCTGAAGGCCAGCAGGTTGCCGAGTCCCAGGAGCGCCAGCAGCTTCCCGCAGCTGAAGCTGGAGGCGAAGTATCCGACCACGGCGGTGCCGAGCAGGAGGCCGAGGGTGTCCAGGGGGACGGCGAAGTCCCGCCGCATGGACGGCCAGGCCACCCCGAGGATCCCGTCCGGGAGACCCAGGGCGATGAAGGCCAGGAAGGCGAGGGGAACGAGGAGCGGCATGCCGTCCCGAAAATAGCTTTCGCGGCGGAGCCCGCGAAGCGGCCGCCCGGGGCGGCGGCCATATTACGTCCTACCCGCAGCGGGGGAGCAGGATGCGGAACACCGATCCCGCGCCGGGCAGTGAGCGCGCGCCTGGGCAAGCGCATGCGCGCGCTGGGCATCCCGGACTTCCGCGCCTACCTGGACTGGGTGCAATGCGAGGACGGGAGCGGGGAGCGCGTCCACATGCTCGACGCCATCTCCACCAACGTGACCAGCTTCTTCCGGGTGCCCGGGCATTTCGACTTCATCCGGGATCGCATGGCCGAGTGGACGCGCGAGGGCCGGCGCCGCTTCCGCTTCTGGTCCGCGGCAAGCTCCAGCGGCGAGGAGCCCTACACCCTGGCCATGCCGACCCACGGGCGCCTCTCCCAGCCGCGCACCACCCACAGCGTGGTGGCGGTGGGCGCCTCCACCGGCGGCACCCAGGCCCTGCAGACCCTGCTGACCGCCCTGCCCTCCAACGCCCCGGGGCTGGTCATCGTGCAGCACATGCCCGAGCATTTCACCCGCTCCTTCGCCGGCCGCCTCGACTCCCTCTGGGCCATCGAGGTGCGGGAGGCCAGGGACGGAGACAGCGTGCTGCCCGGTCTGGCGCTCATCGCCCCGGGAAACCACCACATGGAGCTTGCGCGCTCGGGCGCCGAGTACCGGGTGCGCGTCAGCCAGGACCCCCTGGTGGGCCGCCACCGCCCCTCCGTGGACGTGCTCTTCAAGTCGGTGGCGCAGTACGCCGGGTGCAACGCCGTGGGCATGATGCTCACCGGCATGGGCAACGACGGCGCGGAAGGCATGCTGGAGATGAAGCACCAGGGCGCCGCCAACATCGCCCAGGACGAGGCCAGCTGCGTGGTGTTCGGCATGCCGAGGGAGGCCATCGCCGCCGGGGCCGTCGACCACGTGCTGCCCCTGGACGCCATCGCCTCCCGCATGCTCGAACTGGCCTCGCTCCGAGGGAACGTCGCGTGAGGCTCCTGCGCCATCTCGGCTCCCTCTACCTGGAGCATGACGGCTGCCGCATCCCGCTGGAGGGGGCCGACCTCGTCCATATCGTCCGCATGACCCCCAGGGCCGCAAGGTCTATTTCCGGCAGAAGGCCAAGGAGCGGTTCCTCCGGAACGGCGCCGACGAGACCGCCGGCAAGCTGCTCCAGTGGTATCTCCTGCCGGCCCGGGACTGGTCCTTCGAGGTCCCCG
>CBILQL010000003.1:0-24274 GCA_966238865.1 uncultured bacterium | reverse complement strand
GTTCGGGAGCCGATGACGGCGAGACGGTCACGGCGACGTTCTCCGGCGCGAGCTCGCGCACGAGGTCGTGCAGGTTGCGCAGGATCCCGTTGGCATCGGCGACCTCGGTCGCGAGCAGCTGCCGCCGGCTGTAGGCCAGCAGCGTCTGGGTGATGGCAACGGCGCGCGTCCCGGACGCGATGATGCTGCTGGCGTAGTCCCGCAGCACCTGGTCATCCCGGACGGATTGCAGGATGAGATCGGCGTAGCCGTTGATGGCGGTGAGCAGGTTGTTGAAGTCGTGGGACATCCCGCCCGCCATGCGGCCGATGGCCTCCAGGTTCTGCGCCTGGCGCACGCGCTCCTGCATCCTGAGGGCCGCTTCCTCGGCCCGCTTGCGTTCGGTGATCTCGATGGCGGCGCCGACGATGCGCCGCGAGCTCCTGCCCGCGTCGATCTGGTAGCCGCCCGCGGAATGGATCCAGCGCACCTCGCCGTGGCGGCCGGGCACGCGGTATTCGAGCTCGAAATGCTTGCGCGACTCGGCGGCGAGGAAGGCCGCCATCACCTTCTGGCGATCGCCGGGGTGGACCAGGGCCAGGAACTCGGCCTGGCCGCGCGGATGCTGGCCGTGTGCCAGGCCGTGCATGGAGCACATGCGCTCGGTCCAGGAGACCCGGTCGGTGCGGACGTCGAGCTCCCAGACGCCCACGTGGCCCACGTCGAGGGCCAGCCGCAGGCGCTGCTCCTGGGCGGCCAGGGCGTCCTGGGCGGCCTTCAGGCGCGTGACGTCGCGGGCGCATATCACCACGTGCCGGAGCTTGCCGTCGCCGTCCTTGCCGCATGAGGCCTTGACCTCCATCCACCGGATCGTCCCGCTGGAAGGGTCGCGCAACCGCAGCAGGCGCGTGACGTCCTCGCCGGTGCGCAGGGCCGTCGCCGCGGGGGTGTCCATGGCGGCGATACGCCGGCCTCGCTCGTCCTCGACTTCCAGCCGGGACTGGATCTCCCGGAGGTCGGCCGCCAGGTATTCCGCCAGCGACGCGAATTTTGTGGCGCGCGCGGCGGCTTCGTTGGCGAAGAGGAGCTTCCCGTCCGCGCCGATCACGGTCAGGACGTCCGGAATGGCCGCCAAGGTCGCTTGCAGGAGATCCCGGGGGCGCCCGGCCTCGGATTCGGCGCGGGGCGCGTCCCGCTCCTGCCGCGCCTTGGCCATGGGCGCGTCGCGATCTTCGGACGTCGCGTGCCGCTCTTGCTCCCCCTGCGCCGCTTGCATCCCCGGCGCCGGAAGCCAGCGTGCCGCGCCGTCGGATACTCCGTGGGAGAACTCTTCGGCCATGCGGATTTGTTCCGGCGCAAAGCCGCCAGGCTGGGTTACGATGAAGGCGATGGATCCCAGCAACCGGCCATGTACGGCCAGCGGCAGGACCAGGCTGCTTCCGGCGGGAAGCTCCGCGAGCAGGGCGGAATGCGAAGCGTCGCGGGGCATCCCTTCCGGAGCCCGCCATTGCGAGACGGAAACCTGGTAGTCGGCCTCCGAATCGGCGCGGGCCACAGTGAGGGCCGCCACCTTCTGTCCGTCATCGAGCACCTGGATGGCGCAGGCGTCCGCCAAGGCTGGGACCGCCTGGCGGACCAGTTCCGACAGGGCCGAGTCCAGGTTTTCCGATTGTTGTAATGCCTGTGACACGACCTTACTGAATCCGAGTTCTTTAGTAATTCCCACAGGCCAAAAGTACTTAAGCCGGAGGGGGGGTGGAAAAAACCTGGAAGAATTCCTTTCGCCGCTGTCCAGAGGAAAAAATCGAAACCATGGTTACCAGTTTCAGTTTTTGAGATTCAATCCGTCACGATTTCATGGTATTTTTACGGAAGCAATCGAATTCGGAAGGTTCCGATTGGAGAAATCACGCTTCTTTCCATTGCTACAGAATTGGACTGGGCGTCGCGAACCGGGAATCAAGCTCTTTGAAGGGGAGGCGGCGCCATTGGAGAGTCTGGCGCCCCGGGGAGTTGGACGCCTATTCCAGGCGTCCCGGGGAATCCGGCGCCTGGGTTCAGGCGCCTTCAGGTTTCAACGTTGGCCGTTGGACTGCGGCACGGAGACGTTCCGCCCCGCGGCATTGTACATCAGGGAGCCGGGAACGGGATGCCCGTTCCGGTCGAAGCGGACGAAGAGGCTCCGGTTCCGCCGGGTGGCGGAGGCTTCCGCCCTGCGCGGCTTCAGGCTCGTCGGGACAGGCACCACGTAGCCGGGCAGGTGGACCTCGTCGACGCTGATTTCGCCCTTGTCGCCCGTCACGCCCTTGTCCGTGGTCTGCCAGGCGATCTTGGTGGCCTTGGTCAGGTCCAGGGTGGCCTTCACCGCCCAGGTGGCTTGCGCGAAGTCGGTCCACTTGAGCGAAACGAGCGTCCAATCCGCATGCGCCGGCAGGCGGCTGAAGAAATAGCCGAAATCGGTGATGTTCAGGGTCTCCACGCGCACGTCGCAGGTCGCGCCCTTATGGTAGAAGGTGAGGCCCGTGGAGGAGCTGATGTTCACCGGCGTCGAATCGCCGGCCGGGTTGAGGGGGAAGCCGAAGCCGACGAAGGGGTTGTAGGTGTTGGAGCCCTTGTCCAGGCTGAAGGTGATCTTCGCGGACTTGGTCGTGCTCGCGGCCCCGCCGTCGGCCATGGTGAAGTTGGCCGTGGAGGTGGTCTTGGGCGTGACCACCGACGCGCCCTTGTTCAGGATGTCGTCGTAGGTGAACCACTTGGTGCCCATCCGGGTGAGGTGATCGCCGTCCTCGCTGTCGTCGACCAGGTCGGTGACGCCCGCGTTGAAGAAGGCCGAAATCTTCATGTCATTGGTCACGGTGATGGTCTTGGTCGCCGTCGTCCCGGTGGCGTCCCCGCCCCAGGACACGAACTTGTTCTCGCCGGTGGCGGTGGCCGTCAGGGTGATCTGCTCGTTCAGGGCATAGGTCGCCTTGGCCGGCGAGATCGTGACCGTGCCGGCATTGGCAGGGACGACGCTGGTGGTGACAGTGAAGGCCGTCTTCGGGCTGAAGGTGGACATGTCGAACATGTTGCCCGTCAGGGTGAGCAGGCTGATCAGCTGCAGGGATTCGTTGTAGTAGTTGTCGTCGTCGATGAAGCTGGCCAGCTTGGTGTAGCAGGCGTCCAGCCAGGCCTGGTGGTTGACGTCCACCATGGCGCCGGCGGCGAAGGGACCGAGATAGGTGGGCAGGTTGTAATTGCCCAGCTTGGTGCCGCCGAGCTGGTATCCCGACATGATCAGGGACGGCTCGCCGCCGGTGGTGGCCTTGATCCAGGCGTTCATCTTGTTGGCGATCGTCCGGGCGCTCGCATCCCCGTACCAGAGATAGGCCAGGGCCATGCGCCACGGCGTGCGCGAGGCGTCGAAGGTGTAATTGACGCCGCGCGAGTCCGGCGCGCCGTTGTCCTGGGACCAGTCCGGCACCAGGCCGGTGGCGGAATTCTGGGACGCCTGGACATGCGCATAGTTCGCCGTCAGCACGGCATTCCAGTCATTGCTGTCCCAGGCGAGCTTCTTGAACAGGCCGATGGCGGCGGCGGCGAAGTAGGAGGGGTTCTTGGGATTGTCGTAGGCGTCGCCGGGCTTGAGGATCTTGGCGGCGTTCACCTCGTGCTGGTAGATCTTGTTCATCATGCTGGTGGCGGCGGTCTTGTACTTGGCGTCGCCCCACTGGTGGAAGGCCAGGGCCAGGGCGAAGGCCACGTCCAGGTCGCCGTCGGTGGCCCCGTTCATCTCCGCGGCCCCGGAGAAGCCGTTGATCTTCCAGTGCATGAACCCGTTCCCGTTCAGGAACTGGTTGTAGTACGCCCACAGCTTGTCGAACTTCGCCTGGGTGTTGTTGGTCGCATTGTCCATGTAGACCATGATAAGCATCCCGTAGCCGATGCCTTCGCTCACGGTCTGGGTGGGAGTGTCCCACTTGATGCGGGCCGAGGAGCCGCTCTCCTCGTAATAATTCTTGACGAAGATGTTGTAGGCGGCCTGCACGTCCTTGTGGTCCGCCCCCGCCGGCATGATGCCGTTGGCGTACTTCATGTTCTGGGGGAAGGGGAACTTGGGGGCGGCCAGGGCCGATCCCGCCGCGAGGCAGAATGCACCGAGGGAGAGGAGGTTTCTAAGCATGTTGTATCCGTGGCTGAAATGAAAGGGGAGTATCCCAGGCTTGGTCGATAAAACCGGGCTTCCCGTTCGCAAAAGTCCGTGTTTTTCGGCGAGGTATTGCCGATTTTGCCGAAAAGGGGCGGTTTGCCGATGCTGCAGGGTGGAGGGGTGAAATTAGGGAATCAACCCCTCATCTCTACGCGGTTGATAAAGGCGCTCATCAACGCGGCGCATTCGGCCGGATGGGTCTCCAACTGGAGATGCGGGCCATCGAGGATGTGCGCCTCCATGCGCGGAAGCGCCTTCATCCAGGAGAGGGTCTCCTCAAGGTCGAAGAAAATATCGTGCCGTCCCCACAGCATCAACGCCGGGGGCTGCCAGCGGGCGAAGTAATTGGCGATTTCCCCGAACCGCGCGACATGACTACGATTGTCGAGCACCAACGCGCGTTGTGTCTCGATCCGGCCCGGGAGCGAAAGGACCCGCCAGTCCTCCTCCCACAGCCGGGGATCGATGCGTGCTGCGATGTCCCCGGGGACGCCACCCACGTATTGACTGCGTGTCCCCTCGAGAGTCAGGAACGACGTCGCCTCGGCTTCCCGCTCCGGCGTGGGATCGGCCCAATACGCCCTGACCGGCATCCATTGCGATCCCATGCCGCTCTCATGGGCATTGGCGTTCTGGATGATGAGTCCGCGTATCCTATGCGGTGCGTCCGTGACGAGATGGAACCCCGCTGCCGCGCCGAAATCATGGAGGTAAAGGTGGAAAGACGCGGCCCCGAGCCGCGCGAGCAGGGCCTCGAGCATGTCCGCGAAGCGCGCAAAAGAGGGCCGCTCCACCGGCTCGGAGTCTCCGAACCCAGGCAGATCCGGGGCGATCACGTAGCAGTCCCGGGAGAGGGGTTCGATCACGTTCCGAAAATATTTCGAGGAGTTCGGCAGGCCATGGACCAGGAGCAGCTTCGGCTTATCCGGATCCCCTGCCAGGCGGACCGCCATTTCCACGCCCTCAATCCCGAACTTCACCAGTTCCGGTTTCCTTACCATGGGTGCTGCCTCGCCATGCTCGACTACGGATAAAATAAACCCGGTGCCGATGGAACAAAGCCCGAAGTCGGTCACGCAAGCGAGCGGGTTTTTCATCTACATCTAGGCGGGCCCCGAGGATATTCTTGGAAATTGAAAGATCTGATAGATTATGCAAATTTTGCATGAAATGGACCTGCCGCGCTCTGATATTGGCATCCATTTTTGTGCCCGCATATGTCGTCTGGAAACTAGGTCTTATCAATCACGGCGAATTTTTGCGTTGACGGATCTTTTCTCCACGACAGCCCACATAGTCAACCAAGCCTGTGTACGAAAATGAAAAGTCCCACCAAGCTCCAATACCACATCCTGAACGGTGACAGCACCCTCGCCCTCCTCCGCCGCACCACCGTACCCGGCGAATTCCTGGTCTGGCCCGACATGCTCATGGAAGGCCCCCTCCCTGTCCGCAAGGACGGCACCCTCGACTGGCCCGCCCGTGCCGCCTTCCTCTCCGCCCGCTACGACATCCCGCTGCGCTCCGCCCTGGCCCGCATGCGGGCCTTCGACAAGGCCCTCGCCTCCGCGCTCCGCAAAGACGCGGAAATCACCCTTTGGTTCGAGGAAGATTTCTTCTGCCAGATCCACCTCGTCCATCTCCTGACCACCCTCGCACAAACCGGCCACAAGGCCCGCCTCTCCGTCATCTGCCCCGCCAAACCTCTGGGAACCCTGAAGCCCGCAACCCTGGAGCGGCTCTACGCCGCCCGTCGCGCTCCCGGTCCCCGCTGCATCGCCCTGTCCCGCAGGGTCTGGTCCATCCTGGCCACTCCAGTCGAGAAATCCACCCCTCTGAGCAGACCTGCCTCGCGACGCCGCAGCCCGGTGTCCATCGCTGTCACGAATTCCTGGAATTCCGAAACCCGCCTCGCCGAGCTGATTCGCGACAAAGCTGCCTTCGCCTGCTGGCCCCGCCTCCGCCGCGGCCTAAAGGCCCATCTCGATCGCCGTCCCGCCTCCGCAGGCCCGTACCGGGGCTTGGGGTCCGTCGAGGCCGCCCTGGTGCAGGCGGTGCGGGCCTCCGGCAAGCGTCCTTTGAGTTTTTCCGAGGCTTTCCGCCAGGTGACCTCCCATCCCCTGGTGCGCCCCTTGGGATTGGGCGACCTGCAGGTTGCGCGCATCGCCCGGGACCTGGCCGCCCGCGAGGACGCTCCCATCCGGTTGCTGGGAGCGGGGAAGGGGAAAAGCGGCGGGCTGAATCGTTTATTTTTAGGTATACTGTAGTCACAATCCCCTTAGCCGAGGCCCGATTCGAAATGAAGAACATGCTTTCACTCCAGCAGTCCCTACGGATTCACGCGAGCGAAAGGATGTTCTTCCATGCCTTCCTTACCTTCTCTCTCGGCCAGCGGCCTCGGGTGGTCCCTACCGGACGGTAGGCCCCTTTTCGACGGCGTCGATTTCCATTTCTCGGCCGAGCGCATCGGCCTTGTAGGCCCGAACGGCGTCGGCAAATCCACCTTGCTTGCCCTCCTCGCGGGACGTCTTGTTCCGAGCCGCGGAGCCGTGTCCGTGCAGGGCAGCCTCTCCCTCGTGCCGCAGGACGTGGAGACCTTCCGCGGCGCCAAGGTGGCGGATGCATTGGGCGTGCCCGGATTGTGGGATGCGTGGAACCGCGTCCGCGACGGGCAGGCGACCCCGGAGGACCTGGAGGCGCTCCAGGACCATTGGGATCTGGAGGAGCGATGCGCCGCCGCCTTGGCGCGCATGGGCCTGCCTTATCTCGATCCGGACGGATCCTGCCGGACCCTGAGCGGGGGCGAACTGCTCCGGGTCGTTTTCGCCGGCGCCCTGGCGCGGCGGTCCGACTTCCTGATCCTGGACGAGCCCACCAACCACCTCGATGCGGCCGCCCGCGCGGCCTTGGCGGAGCTGGTGTCGGGTTGGACGGGAGGTCTGCTCGTCGTCAGCCATGATCGCCGCCTGCTGCGCCTCATGGACAGGATCGCCGAGATGTCCGCGTCGGGCATGCGGCTGTACGGCGGGGGATACGATTTCTACCGACGGACCCGGGACGCCGAGGACGCGGCGGCCGATGAGGCGGTGACGGCGGCGGAGGCCGCCCTCCGGAAGGACAGGCTGGAACGGCAACGGGCCCTGGAGCGGCAGTCCAAGCGCACGGCGCGGGGCGCGAAAGCGGCCCCGGACCTGGGGATGCCCAAGATCATCCTGGGCATGATGAAACGGAGCGCGGAAGAGTCCTCGGCCAAGCTCGGCAGGGTGCATGCGGAGCGCGTGGAGGAGAGTCGCGAGGCCTTGTCCCGGGCGCGGAGCCGGCAGCGGGAAGTTGCGCGCATCATCATGGATCCGGTGGAAGCCTCCGTGCCGGCCGGGAAAATCCTGCTCCAGGTCGAAGGCGTGAACCTCACGTTTCCCGAGGGTTCCCGGCTTTGGCGACGCCCGGTGGATCTGGAAATCCGCGGGCCGGAACGCGTGGGTTTGCTGGGCGGCAACGGCGCGGGAAAAAGCCTGCTGCTGGCGATGATCAAGGGGCGGGTGCAGCCGTCCGTCGGACGCGTGGCGATAGGTGCGAGGCGCCTGGGTCTGCTGGACCAGTCGGTGTCGTTCCTCGACGGGAGCCTTTCCGTTCTCGACAACCTGCGCGCCCATGCGGATCCGGCCCTGCCCGAACACGAACTCCGTATCCGGCTGGGACGCTTCCATTTCCCGGGACCGGATGCCTTGAAACCCGCCGCGGCTTTGAGCGGCGGGGAGAGGATGCGGGCGGGATTGGCCTGCCTGCTGGCATCGGGCCGGGAGGTGGATTTGCTGTTGCTCGACGAGCCGACCAACAATCTCGACTTCGTCGGCTTGGAGGCGCTGGAATCGGCGTTGGAAGGCTATCGAGGCGCGCTGCTGGTGGTTTCACATGACGGGGAATTCCTGGAGCGCATCGGGCTGGATCGGTCCCTGACTTTGGAGCGCGGCTGATCGCCGCCTCAAGTCACGTCGCAAATGGAATTGTTTATTTTTCGGCCATGCCGCCCACCACCATTCCGTTGCTCCCGTGCGGGCCCTTCGAGGAAACCGTCTCCTTCTGGCAGGCCATGGGTTTCGATCTCACCTATCGACAGAAGACTCCGAACGCTTATGCCTCGCTCCGGCATGCGGACGGATACGAACTCCATTGCTTCGGAATGGAGGACCTGCAGCCCAAGAACAATTATGGCATGTGCATTGTGATGGTCCCCGAGGTGGAGACGCTCCACGGCGTTTTTTCCAGCCGCCTCAAGGTGTATCCCGGCCCAAAGGCCGAGGGAGGCTTTCCCCGCATCTCGCGCATGAAGCCCGGCCAGACCCGCTTCACCATCCGCGATGTCGCGGGCAATTCCGTCATCTACATAAAATCCGGCCCCGAGGACCAGGCGGCGGCGCAAGCCTACCTGGAGCCCGGGCTCACGCCCTTGCAAAGGGCCCTCGCCTTGGCCGCAAGGTTGCGTGATTTCCTCAATGACGATGCCGAGGCCGCCAAGACCCTCGACCGGGCCCTGCGATATTACAAGCCGGAGCGGGAGAATCCCGGAGATTACCGGCGGGTGCTCGAAGCGCGCCTCGAACTGGCCGAGGCCTTGGGCCAGGCGGCCCGGCTCAAGGAGATCCGGAAGTTGCTGAAGCAGGCATAGCCTGCCTCTTAGACGGGTCAGCCGACCTCGCCCAAATAGGCTTCCCGCACCCGGGGATCGCAGGCCAAGTCAGCGGACGGGCCCGAGATGATGATGCGCCCCGATTCCAGCACATAGGCATGCCGCGAGCGTTTCAGCGCCAGGTTGGCGTTCTGCTCCACCAGCAGGATGGTGGTGCCTTCGGAGTTGATATGGGCGATGGCCTCGAAGATGGCCTGCACCACCAGGGGGGCGAGGCCCAGGGAGGGCTCATCCAGCAGCAGCAGGCGGGGGCGCGCCATCAGGGCGCGGCCGATGGCGACCATCTGCTGCTCGCCGCCGCTCAGGGTGCCGGCCATCTGGTGGAGGCGCTCCTTGACGCGCGGGAAGATCTCCTGCACGTGATCGAGGTCCTTGCGCATCTGCGCCTTGTCCCTTTGCAGGTAGGCGCCGAGCTGGAGGTTCTCCAGCACCGTGAGGTTGGCGAAGATGGCCCGGCCTTCCGGCACCAGGGCGATTCCCAGGGCCGCGATGCGATGGGTGGGGAGGCGGTTTAGCGGCTTGCCCTCGAAGTGGATCTCACCGGCACAGGGCTGCACCAGGCCGGTGATGCTGCGCAACGTGGTGCTCTTCCCGGCGCCGTTGGCGCCGATCAAGGTGGCCACCTCGCCCTTGCCCACCTCCAGGGACACCTCGGTGAGGGCCTGGACGGCGCCGTAGCGGGCTGAAACCTTGTCGAGGGTCAGCATTCGTCCTTCCCCAGATAGGCCTCGATCACCTTCGGATGCGTCCGGATCTCGGCGGGGACGCCGACCGCGATGGTCTCGCCGTTGTCGATGACCTGGATGCGCTCGCACACGCCCATGACCACCTTCATGTTGTGCTCCACGAGCAGGATGGCCAGGCTGAACTCGTCCCGCAGGCGGCGGATCAGGGCCATGAGCTCGGCGCTTTCCTGGGGATTCATCCCCGCGGCGGGCTCGTCGAGGAGCAGCAGGCGGGGGCGGGTCACCAAAGCGCGGGCGATTTCCAGGCGGCGCTGGGAGCCGTACGGCAGGTTGGAGGCCATATCGTCCGCGAAGCTTTCGAGCTGGAACATGCGCAGCAGGTCCAGGGCCCGGGCGTGGAAATCCTCCTCTTCGGCCAGGAAGCGCGGCCCGCGGAACACGGCGCCGAGCAGTCCCTGCCTGCGCTTCATGTGGCAGGACACCAGCACGTTGTCGAGCACCGAGAGGTTGGCGAAAAGGCGGATGTTCTGGAAGGTGCGCGCGATGCCGGCGGCGGCGATGCGATGGGCCGGACGGCCCTGGATTTCCTTGCCGTCGAAGTCGATGGTGCCCGAGGTGGGCGCGTAGATGCCGGTGATCAGGTTGAACACCGTGGTCTTGCCCGCGCCGTTGGGCCCGATGAGGCCGAACAGCTCGCCGGGATTGACCTCGAGGTTCAGGTCCTTGACCGCCACCAGGCCGCCGAAGCGGATGGTGCAGGCGCGGGCGGCGAGCAGCGCTGCCATCATGCGCCCCTTTTCCCGGCCTTGCGGCGGAGGAAGGCGCGTCCGCCCAGCAGGCCCTGGGGCCGGAAGATCATGATGAGGATGAGGGCCAGCGAGTAGAGGATCATGCGGAAGCCCTCGAAGCCGCGGAATGCCTCGGGCAGCACGGTGAGCAGCACGGCGCCCAGGGCCGCGCCCCAGATGCTCCCCAGGCCCCCGATGGCGATCATGATGATGATCTCGAAGGACTTGATGAAGGTGAAGGAGTTGGTGTGCAGGTACATGGTGTAATGCCCGAACAGGCACCCGGCCATGCCCGCGAACAGGGAGGCGAGGACGAAGGCGAGCACCTTGGTGCGGGTCACGTCCACGCCCATGGCCTGGGCGGCTATTTCGTTCTCGCGGATGGCCAGGAAGGCGCGGCCGTAGCTGGAGCGGACCAGGTTGCGCGAGACGGCCGCCACGGCGATGACGAGCAGGTACACCCAGAAGAAGTTGCTGAGGCGGGGGATGCCCACGAAGCCGCGGGCCCCGCCCACCGCGTCGATGTTGAGGATGAGCACGCGGATGATCTCGCCGAAGCCGAGGGTCACGATGGCCAGGTAGTCGCCGCGCAGGCGCAGGGAGGGGATGCCCACCAGGAGGCCCGCCCCCGCCGTGGCCAGGGCCGCGGCCAGCAGGGCCAGGACGAGCAGGGCCGCGTCCGCGAGGGGCGGAGGCAGGAAGGCCAGGACGCCCCGCAGGAAGGGTCCGCCGTAATACGTGAGCGACGCGCTCGTATAGGCGCCCACGGCGAAGAAGCCGGCATGGCCGATGGAGAACTGGCCGGTGACGCCGTTGGTGAGGTTGAGGCTCACCGCCAGCACGATGTTGATGCCGGCCAGGATGAGGATCTGGTAGTAATAGGGCCCCTGGCGGACGGGGCCGTCGAGCAGGACGGCCCCCAGGACCCATTGCATCGCCAGGAGGGCAGCGAGGACCCCGCCGATCCAGAGGAGCTGCTTCACACCTTCTCCACCTGGCCCTTGCCCAGGATGCCCCCGGGCTTGAACAGCAGGATGGCGATGAGGATGACGAAGGCGATGGCGTCGCGATAGGTCGAGGAGCCGTAGCCGGAGACCATCACCTCCGCGAGGCCCAGGATGAGCCCGCCCAGCACGGCCCCGAAGATGTTGCCGATGCCGCCCAGCACCGCGGCCACGAAGGCCTTGAGGCCGGTCATCACGCCCATCAGGGGGTCGATGCCGGGGATGTTGATGGACACCAGGATGCCGCCGGCGGCCGCCAGGGCCGACCCCAGGGCGAAGGTGAGGGCGATGATGCGATCGGTGTCGATGCCCATCAGCTTGGCGGCGTCGAGGTTGAAGGACACCGCGCGCATGGCCTTGCCGGTGCGGGTGCGGTAGATGAAGAGGTTGAGCAGCACCATCAGCAGCAGGGCGGTGATGAGCACGATGACCTGCTGGTTGGAGAGGGAGAGCCCGCCCAGGTCGAACATCTTCTCGGGGATGAGCTGGGGGAAGAATTTCGGCTCGGCGCCGAAGACGAGCTGGGAACCGTTCTCGAGCAGCAGCGACAAGCCGATGGCGATGATGAGCATGGTGAGCCGGGGCGCGCGGCGCACCGGCCGGTAGGCGAAGCGCTCCATGAGCATGCCCACGGCCGCGCAGGCCGCCATGGACAGCAGCAGCACCACCGTCGTCTCCAGGAACCAGCCCGGCATGGATCCCTTCACCAGGCGGGAGACGTAGTAGCCGATGAAGGCCCCCAGCATGTACACGTCGCCGTGGGCGAAGTTGATGAGCCGGAGCACCCCGTACACCATGGTGTATCCCAGGGCGACGAGGGCGTAGATGCTGCCCAGGGAGACGCCGTTGATGACCTGCTGGAGGAAGTTTTCCATGCCGGCTCGGAGTCCCCGGTGGCCTACGGGGCCACGGTCTCCTTGAACACGTTCTTGCCGTCCCGGATCTCGAGCACCACGGCCGACTTGACGGCGTCGCGGTTCGCGTCCAGGGAGATGGTGCCGGTGACGCCGGTGAAGTCCTTGGTGGCGGCCAGGGCGGCGCGGATGCTGTCGGGCTTCGCGCTGCCGGCCCGCTGGATGGCGTTGACCAGGAGCAGGGCCGCGTCGTAGCCGAGGGCGGCCATGGCGTCGGGGACGGCGTTGTCGTAGCGGGCCTTGTAGTCGGCGACGAACTTCCGGATGGCCGGGGAGGGGTCGTCGACGGAGTAATGGTTGGAGTAGAAGCAGCCGTTCAGGGCGTCGCCGCCGATCTCGAAGAGGGTGGAGCTGTCCCAGCCGTCGCCGCCGAGGAGCACGGCCTTGATGCCCAGCTTGCGGGCCTGGCGGGCGATGAGGCCCACCTCGGTGTAATAGCCGGGCACGAAGATGGCCTCCGGGTTCTTGCCCTTCAGGTTGGTGAGCTGGGCGGTGAAATCCTTGTCGCCCGCGCTGTAGCTCTCGTCCGCCAGGATGGTGCCGCCGGACTTCTTGAAGCTGTCGATGAAGAAGTTGGCGAGGCCCACCGAGTAGTCGCTCTTGATGTCGCGGAGCACGGCCACCTTGGTCAGCTTGAGGCTCTGGGAGGCGAACTTGGCCATCACCTGCCCCTGGAAGGGGTCGATGAAGCAGGTGCGGAAGATGTAGTCGCCCTGCTGGGTGACCTTGGGGTTGGTGGACCCGGGGCTGACCATGGGGATGCGGGCCGCCTGGGCCACCGGCGCGGCCGCCAGGCTGTTGGAGGAGGCGATCTCGCCGAGCACGGCCACCACCCGGTCCTTGTTGATGAGCTTGGTCACCACGGTCATGGCCTCGTCGGGCTTGCCCTGGTCGTCCTCGGAGACGAGGCGGACCTTCTTGCCGAGCACGCCCCCGCCGGCATTGACGGCGTCCAGGGCCATCACGATGCCGTTGTGGGTGCTGATGCCGAAGGTGGCGGTGGCGCCGGTCATGGACCCGTATTCGCCGATCACGATCTCGTCGGCGGCGGCGGAGGCGGCTTCCTTATCCTTCTTGTTGCATGCCGCGAGCAGCGCGACGCCGAGGAGCAGGGAGGCGAAGAGGCCGGATTTCATCGGGAACATGGCGACTCCTGGCTTGAGCATGGATGGCGGAAAGATAGCTAACCCGGCCGACGTTCAAGGCGGATCGTACCGAAAATCGAGGTTCCGGCGCAATGCCGGACGTGAAAAGTTATTTTTCCGGGGACCGGCGGAACGCTGGCCGGAGAGATGTCGAACACCGGAGAGGCCCATGCGACTTGGACGTTTCCATATCCTCACCCTCGCCCTGGTCTGGGCGGCTGCTTCCTTCCTCACGGGATGCGGCTACAACAGCCTGCAATCCCTGGACGAGGACACCAAGGCGGCCTGGTCCGAGGTGGTGAACCAGTACCAGCGCCGGGCCGACCTGGTCCCCAACCTGGTCAACACGGTCAAGGGCTACGCCTCCCATGAGAAGGAAGTATTTACCCAGGTGACCGAGGCCCGGGCCAAGGTGGGTTCCATCCAGGCCACCCCCGAGCTGGTCCAGGATCAGGCGGCCATGGATCGCTTCGTGCAGGCCCAGGGGCAGATGCAGGGGGCGCTGAGCCGCCTGCTGGCCCTGTCCGAGAACTACCCCAATCTCAAGGCCGACGCCTCCTTCCGCGACCTCCAGGCCCAGTTGGAAGGCACCGAGAACCGCATCACCGTGGCCCGCAACCGCTATATCGACGCGGTGCGCGCCTACAACGTGAAGGTGCGCCAGTTCCCGTCCAACCTGACCGCCAAGGTCATCGGCATGCAGCCCAAGGCGAACTTCTCGGTGGAGAACGAACGGCAGATCTCCACCGCCCCCGCCGTCGACTTCGGCACCTCCGCGCCCCCGGCCGGGCCGCCGTCCCAAGGGGGGGCGTCCCAGGGCGGCGCCGCTCCCGCTTCGCCCGCAACCCCGGATTCCACCGCCCGTTGAGGACGGCCCCGGTCTTCCGATGACCATGGGACCCCTGCCCAATATCGTCGCGGCCCGGAATCTGCGCGCCGGGGTCCTCCTGCTGGGTCTGCTGACCGGCCTGCTGGCCATCTTCCCAGCCCGCCTCGCCGCGGAGACACAGCCCCCGGTGCCGCCGCTCACCGGCCGCGTGGTCGACCAGGCCGGCGCCCTGCCTCCCGAAACGGCGCGGCGACTCGACGACACCCTGCGGAGCTTCGAGGCCCGCAAAGGGTCCCAGGTGGCCGTGCTCATCGTGCAGACCACCGCCCCCCAGACCATCGAGGAGTTTTCCATCCGCGTGGCCGAGGCTTGGAAAATCGGCCGCAAGAAGGTCGATGACGGAGCCATCCTGGTGGTGGCCCTCGGGGATCGCGCCCTGCGCATCGAGGTGGGCTACGGGCTGGAGGGGGCGCTTTCCGACCTCGTCTCCAAACGCATCGTCGAGGACATCATCAAGCCGCATTTCCGGGACGGCGACGTCCCCGGCGGGGTCGAGGCGGGCGTGGACGCCATGCTGCGCGTCATCGACGGCGAAGCCCTGCCGACGCCGGCGGCCTCCCGCCGGGATGGCGGTCGCGGAGGCGGGGGCGGTATCGGCGGGATCATCCCCATCCTCTTCTTCGTGCTCTTCGGCGCCGGGGCCCTGGCCCGGGCCATCTTCGGCCGCGTGCTGGGCGGGGTCCTGGGAGGGGGCGTGGCGGGGGCGCTGGGATGGATCGCCACGGGGTCCCTGCTGCTGGGCGGGGCCATCGGGCTGGCCGCCCTGGTCCTGATCCTGGCCGGGTTCGGAGGCGGGAGAGGCTTCCATCGGGGCGGCCCGCGCGGCTTCGGGGGCCTGGGTGGCATGGGCGGCGGCGGTTTCCGGGGCGGAGGCTTCGGCGGCTTCTCCGGGGGCGGCGGACGGTTCGGAGGCGGCGGCGCCTCGGGGCGGTGGTGAATATGGGCATGGGACGCATCCTCAGGCATCTGTGGTACGGGAACTGGCAGGTTTCCCGCGCCTTCCCCGCGTCGGCGCTCGACCGCATCGGGTCCGCGATCGCGGCCTCGGAGGCCCGCCATGGCGGCGAAATCCGCTTCGCCGTGGAGGCCTCTCTGGACGGCATCCCCCTGCTCAAGGGCCTTACCGCCCGGGACCGGGCGGTGGAGGTGTTCTCGGATCTGCGCGTCTGGGACACCGAAGCCAACAACGGCGTCCTCATCTACGTCCTGCTGGCGGACCACGACGTGGAGATACTCGGAGACCGGGGCATCCACTCCAAGGTGGGGGAGGCCGGCTGGGAGGCCGCCTGCCGGGCGATGGAGGAGGAGTTCCGGGCCGGCCGCTTCGAAGCCGGGGCCGTGAAGGGGATCGAAGCGGTGGGCGCCCTGCTGGAGCGCCACTTTCCCCATGCCGGCGGCGATCTCAACGAATTGCCGAACCGCCCCGCGGTTCTCTAGCGCGGATCCAGGCCGGCGTCGGACTCAGATGGTCTTCACGAGCTCGACGGCACGGGCTTCGTCGTCGAGGATGCGGAGGCGCGTGAGCCCGCGGTTGACCGAGACGTTTTCCAGGAACCCGGTGATATAACTCTTCTCCATGAGGACGATGATGGCGTAGTCCGATGCGAAATTCTCCACGAGGTAGAGGCCGAACCGGTACTTGTCGTCCAGGCTGAGCCCTTCCGTGCTGCCCCGCAGGTCGAAGAGGTACCGGAAGCAGCCCGTGCGCCGGGCATGCTCCTTTGTCTTTTCCATGGAGTCCATGACGGCCTCCAGGGTCCTGCGGCCGCGGACTTCCACCTGGAAATAGCCCTCCTTCTCCGTCCAGACGTGGTCCATTGAGGCGGGGTCCATGATAATAAGGCTATAAAATAATGCCGGGGCCGCCCGGTCAGGCGGCCCCTCGTGATCCCCGCGGCGTTCCACGGGAGGTGCGCGGGGCGCGGGATGCGCCTCGCGGCTTCAGCGCCTCAGATTACATTCCCCTGGGCCGAGAAGGAGATCGATACCGTGCCCTCCGGGCCGGTGAACTCGGCGTCGAAACCGGTCGGGGAGAAGGAGCCCTTCAGGCTGGCCGACTGGCCGTTGGCGTAGGTGGCCTGGCCTTCGAAGGTGCCGGACACGGGATCCTGGCCGTGGGGCACGGGTTCGCCGGCCACGAAGTGGAATTCCGCGCTGCGTTCGAAGCCGAAGCGCTTCTGCGTCTCGATATGGAAAGCGTAGCACAGGTCGTCGGCGTCACTCTTGAGATCCTCGCCGGGATTCATCACCACCGTGATGGCGGCATGCTGGAGGGTGTCGTTCTGGGCGGACTTGGTGGTCTCGATGGTGACCCAGAGGGTGTCGTTCTTGAGGATCTCGTCCTCGCCGTGGCGGTTGCGCAGGGACACGGCGTTGACGCGCCCGGTGATCAGCTCCTCGGTGTAGGAGAAGGTGACGGGCTCGTCGCCGGCCTTGCCGGCCAGCACCCGGACCACGGCCCGGGCGGTGGCTTTCCGGACCAGGGGCTTGCCGGCCGGGGACTGCTCGAACCATTCGATCGCGACCACCTGGTCGGAACCGTTGTCGGCCAACTTGCCGTCCTTGTCCTGGTCCTTGAACTCGGCCTTGGCGATTACAGTGCCGCCTCGGACCCGGGTCCAGGAGGCCGAAAAGACGGGGTTGTCCGCGTCGGCGTTGAAATCGTTGTCCGGCCCCGCTCCGGCCACGATATCGGCGGTCTCGGTGACGCCGGCCTGGGCGGTCGTGAACACCACGCGGGCCTTGTTGTTCACGCCCGGCACGGCGTTGAGGATGCCGTTGTCGTCCGCATCGGAGAAGGCGGCGCTCTCCACCTTGCCGAGATCGTGCACGCTGGTGCGCTTGAACCGGATGAGGCTGTACTTCTCCTCGTTCCCGGCCTTGAATTCCGCGTCGTATGCGATGACGGCCGTGTCATAGTGGGTGACGAGGATCCCACGGGTCTCCGCATGCGCGGTGACGAATCCCTTGGCGGTATCCCGGTAGTCGATTTCGATGTTCCCCGAAGCCGCGCTCTTGGGCAGGGCCGTGCTCCGCTTGAGCAGTCCGATTTGGGTGGACCGGTCGAGGGTGGCCGGCGCCACCGGCATGGAGAAGGAGGCATCCCACTGGTTGAGCAGGACGAACCCTTCGGCCAGGGATTTGCCGGCGGTCGGGGCGTCCACCTTGGCGTTCTGGAATTCATCCACGCCAGGTTCGGTGGAATTGCAGGCACCCAACAGCCAGGCCGCGCCGAGAAGGGCGAGCCGGCTTGCGTGTTTGCGAATCGAGGGCTTCATATGGTCTCCTTGCATGCCGGTTGGATGGAGAATGGGTTCAGGCATGCCTCCAATGTACGCTGGGCTCCTGTCGTACGTAAAGTAAAAATCGTAAAGATATTACAAAAAAATTGGATATAATGCTTAAAAATCAATTTAAATGAACTTTATTGGCAGAGTCATTTTCAATAAAATATCGTAAAGAGATTACATCCGCTCTGAACTGGCCTACTTCATTATTGCGACGACACCTGGACATCGAACTTGGGGCCCGATGGGACAGGCTTCAACCCCTTCTGTGACCGCAGTACTGCGGGGCAGGTCGTGATTGTCATTCATAAGTCTCGTATCAACAAGGCTTTATGTTGCTTCCGACAACAGTGAAATAGGCCGGTTTACGACCTGTCCACGGAGTTTGCGCCCCTGTCCACGGAACCGTCATTGGGGTGCTCAAAACACGCAGGAAAGGGCATTTTGCCGTTGGTACGCCCCTTGCATGGATGGGCGATTGGTCCATCAAGGAGGAATCATGCCTATCCCATCCCGCGAGACGCGTCGTCCAATCCGCCGCCTGGCCTGGGCCCTGCTCCTGGGCGGGGGTATCACCTTCGCCTTCGGCGCCGGCGACGCGGAGGAGGACAACTATTTCGACCCGCTGCCGAAATCGAGCGCTGCCGCCAAGAAGGCGGCCGAGAAAGAGCGTGTGCAAAAGGAGCGCGCGGAGCGGAAACGTGCGGACGTGGCGCGCGCGGAGCGGGAGCGTCTGGAGCGGGAGCGGCGGCAGAGGCAGGAAGAAGAGGACCGCGAACGGGAGGCCCGCGCCCATGCCGACGAGGACAAGGCCGCACAGGATGCGACCGAGGAGGAGGATACCTATTTCTCCCTTCCGGCTCCGCCCGAAAAGGCCGCGCCGCGTCGCGCGCCTTCGGCCGCGGCTGCCGACGAGTCCTTCGCCGACATGGCGGAGCGGGTCCTGCCCAGCGTGGTGAGCGTGACGCGCCGCCGCGGCGGAGGCGGCGGAGGATTGGGATCGGGGGTCTTGGCGGGGCCGCAGGGCTATGTCCTGACCAGCAACCACGTGATCGACGGGGAGGGTGCGCTCAAGGTGCGCCTCGCGGACGGGCGGGAGTTGGACGCCCAGCGGGTGGCCGCCGACCCGGCCACCGACGTGGCCGTGCTGCGCTTGTCCGCCTCCAAGGAGGTGAAGGCATCCCTGCGTCCCATCCGCTTCGGTGACTCCGAGGCCTTGCGGGTAGGGGAGACGGTGGCCGCCCTCGGCAGCCCATACGGGCTGTCGGAAACGGTGACCACCGGCATCGTCTCCGCGAAGGGGCGGCGCCATTCCGGGCTCAGCGAGTACGGGCGCCTCATCCAGACCGACGCCGCCATCAATCCCGGCAGTTCCGGCGGAGCGCTGGTGAACCGCCGGGGCGAGCTGGTAGGCATCAACACGGCCATCGTCTCGCGCGGCGGCGGCAGCCAAGGCATCGGCTTCGCCATCCCTTCCAATTTGGCCCGCAAGGTGATGGACGATCTGCTGCGGGACGGGAAGGTCAGCCGGGGCTGGCTGGGGGTCTCGGCGCGGAACGGGGCGGCGGAGTCCAACCGCGGCAAGACCCTGACGGGCGCGCGCGTGGATGCGGTGACCGCGGACGGGCCCGGGGACAAGGCCGGCCTTCGCCGGGGCGATCTCATCGTGGCCATGTCGGAGGCGCCCGGCGGATCGAAGCGTCCCGTGCGCGACGCCGACGACCTGCTCGAGCAGGTGGCCTTGGCGCGTCCCGGGTCGCGCGTGGTGCTGGACGTCATCCGCGGCAAGACCCGCCGGGACATCGAGGTGCGGCTTGGCCGGCGCGCCCCGGAGGCCAAGGCTGTCCTGGCCCGGTCGGGTTCCGAGGACTGGGAGCCCGGCGAGAGCCTGGACGGGGAGGACGGCCCCGGCGCCGCGCGCCTGGGGATGAGCGTGGCGACCGCCGCCGCCGCCCTGCGGAAGCGCTACCGCCTGCAACCGGAGGATGCCGGCCGACTGGTGATCACCTCGGTGGAGAAGGGCGGAGGCGCCGACGATGCCGACCTGCGGGCCGGCGACGTCCTGCTGGAGGCGGACGGGAAGCGCATCGGCGGGATCGCGGGCTTGCGGGCCGCCGTGGCCAAGGCCGGCGGCGCCGGCCGGTCCGCCAAGCTGCGGCTGACGGTACGTCGGGACGGGGAGGTCCTGCGGAAATCGGTCCGGCTCATTCCCGACTCCATTTGACGGTTTTAGATCCCCCCGCGCTCCCCGTGGACAATTATCTTGGGGGGACCATGGAAACGGGCGGATTGGACTCGGCCTTGCGGCAGGCGATCAAGGCCGCCATGCGCTTCCCCCTCGTCCTCCTCTTCAGCCTGGCGGGAACCGTGGCCGCACTCCGGTTCAACCATGCGCCCCATTCCCATCCGGAGCTAAGGATGGAAGGCTTGCGCCTCATGCTCGCGTGCTGGCTGGGCATCCCGCTGCTGCTTTCCCTGGCCCTGTTCTCGGAAGGCCGGCGGCAGGCCCTGGCAGGCCGTTCCGCGCGCTTCGACCGGCGGCGCCGGATCGAGCGCATCTTCGCCTGGGTCCTGCAAGTGGCGGGGGCGCTGCTGATAGCCGCCTACTGGCATTCCCTCGCGCACGGGTCGCAAACGGAACGCATCCTGCGCTTCTGGCTGCTGATGGCTTCGGCCCACCTGCTGCTGGCGCTGTCTCCGGCCCTGCGCCCGGGGTCGGACGAAGGGGATTTCTGGAGCTTCAACCTCGCCATGCTCGCCCATGGGGCCAAGACCCTGCTTCACGCCGGGGCGGTGATGCTGGGCCTCATCGTGGCCATGGCCGCGGTCAAGAACCTCTTCTCCCTGCCCATTCCCGATCATGCCTTCCTCGATCCGGTCCTCGTGACGCTCGGCGGCTTCCATACCTGGCATTTCCTGGCCGGCGTGCCCGCGGCGGCCCCGGCGGGCTCTGCCTCCCCCTTTTCCACCCCGGCCGGCGAAGCTTCGCCGTTTTCCGCCCCGCCCGACTCTTCCGCCTATCCCCGTTCCCTGCGGCGCGCGGCGCAGTTCATCCTCCTTCCCCTCATGGCGGTGTATCTCCTCATCCTCTACGCCTATGCCTTGAAGGCCCTGGTCACCTGGACCTGGCCGGCGGGCGGCGGCACCTGGCTCATCCTCTGCTTCTGCGCCCTGGGGATGTTCACGCTGTTCCTCATCCAGCCCCTGGCCGAGCGCGAGGGCCCGCCCGGTCCCGGCGAGAGTCCCTGGGCGGCGGAGTGGTTCCGCTTCTTCGGGCGGCATTTCTATCCCGGGCTGCTGCCGCTGCTGGTCCTGCTTTTCGCCGCCATCGGCCGGCGCGTGTACGAGTACAGCCTCACGGAGAACCGCTACCTGGTGATGGCGCTGGCGGTCTGGCTGTCCGGCGTCGCCCTGCACACCGTCATCGACCGGCGGCGCGACCTGCGCATCCTGCCGGCCTCCCTGTGCCTGGTGAGCCTGCTCGCCGCCTTCGGTCCCTGGGGCGCCTTCGAGGTGGCCCGCAAAAGCCAGGTCCAGCGCCTGGGGAGGATCCTCGAGGAGGAGGGGATGCTGGTCGGAGGCAAGCTGGCGAAGGCCCCGGGGCCGGTGTCGCGCGAGTCGAAGCGCGAGATCACAGCCATCGCCGGCTACCTGGAGACGCGCGGCCGCCTGGGGGACCTGACGCCGTGGCTGCCGTCCCTGGACGACACCGCCCGCACCCATCCGGTGGTTTGGCTGGGGGCGCTGGAGAACCGGTTCGCCTTCCTGCAGGCCCTGGAGCTCCCGTATGTGCCGGAGCACAAGCGCGGCGACGCCGAGGCCGACGGACTGGCCTTCCTCTGTCGCGCCTGCGAGAATCCCCTGAAGCGCGTGACCGGTTACGACCTGCTCTTCGTGGACCTCCGCTCCGAGAACCTGCCGGGGGAGGGGCGCGAGCTGCCGGTGTCGGAGCCGGACGGTCCCCAGGGCCTGCGCTTCGCCTTCCAGCCCGACTCCGGGCTGCTGCGTTTCTCGGCCCTCGATTCCGCGGTGCTGGACCTCGATCTCAACGCCTATTTCCAGGGGCTGCGGGACAGGTACCCGGACGCCTACGACCTCAACCTGCCGGAAGAGGAGATGATCCTTGAACGGGAGGGCGATCGCCTGAAGGTCCGCCTGCGCCTCCGCAGCATGCGCGGGCGGCTGGAGGAGGATTCGGCCCGCCTCAAGACCTTCGCCGCCGACGTCTTCGTCCAGGTGAAAGGGCGCCACCGCCGCGCCGTCCGCTAATGCGGCGACCTTCTCGGCTTCTTGATTCCCGGCTGCGTCGGGCCCGGCCCGGCGGGCCCGCGCCGGGTTATGCGCTGTCGCGTCGTCTCAGGCGCTGATTTCGATCCGCTTCGGCTTCACGGCCTCCAGCTTGGGCAGGGTGATCTCCAGCACCCCGTCCTCCAGCTTGGCGGCGATCCGATCCTTGTCGAAGCCCTCGCCGAGCGAGAAGGAACGGTAATAGTCCGTGGGGCGGAACTCCCGCAGCAGGATGCCGCCCTTTCCGGCGGCCGGTTCCCGGTACGCGTTCCGGGCCTTTATCTGCAGGGTGTTGGATTCATCCACCTCGATGGATATCCCGCCCTTCTCCACGCCGGGCACGTCCAGGCGCAGGAACAGGGCGTCCTCGTCCTCGTGGATGTCGGCGTCGGCCAGCGCGGCTTCGCCGGCTCCGGACAGGGATTCGGCCGATGCGCGCGCCGCCTCGCGGCGGGGTCGTTTCAGTATCTCGTATGCCAGTTGGCTCCTGCTTGATCCGGGTGTGGGGCCTGGTGGGGGGTCGCGCGGGGTGTGGCCGCCTCGGTTTTCGGGGGGTGCACGCTCAGGATGCCGTCCTTGAAGCGGGCCTCGATCTTGTCGCTCTGCACCGGGACGGGAAGGGTCACCGCGCGCATGAAGTCGCCGTGCGGACGCTCCCGGCGCAGCAGGGTGGCGCCTTCCGACCGCGAGGCCGGCCGCGAGCCGGTCACCGTCAGGACCTGCTCCCGGAGTTCCACGCCGATGTCCTCCTTCTTCACCCCCGGGGCCTCCACGGCCGCCAGGATGTCGTCGCCGGAGTCGTACAGGTTGACGGCCGGGAAGGACGATCCGACGCCCAGTCCCAGCCCGAAGCGCTCGAACACGTCGTCCATCTCCCGCCGCAAGAGGTCGAATCCGGTGAGCGGACCGGAAGTCCAATCTTCCAATGCCATATCTCCTCCTTCGTGCCGCCGTAGAATGCGGGCCGGCGGCCCCATATCTATGAAAATAAACCTGTGCGGATGTCCGATTGCTACTACTGGATCCTTGCTAGGGAGCGGAGGGCATGCCGTTGAGGAAAGGATGCCGTTGAAGAGGGGATGACGTTGAGGAGGTGAGGCCGCGGAAGGGAGGGCCCGGCTAGGATGCCGCGGAAGGGAAGGCCCGGCAACGGAGCGGGCCCGGCGCGGGGCCCGTCCAGGAGGCTATTGAAAGAAGATGTGGACGAGGTGGGTATGGGACGCGGTGGTCGAGCTCGCCTTCGTGAGATGCGCCGTGCCGGCCTTGATCCCCTGCACGTCCGCGCCGGTCAGGTCCACGGTATGGGTGTGCCCGCCGCCGGTCAAGGTGAGGGTGACGGCTTCGCCGGCCTCGATCTGTTCCTTGGTGATGGAGGCGTCATGAGTGTGGCTGGGACTCCCGCCTGCGTCCACCAGGATCTCGGGGCCGTCGTCGCCGGAGCCGGCGGTGTCGTCCCCGCAGCCGGCCAGGGCCGCGACGCCGATCAAGGCGGCGGCCGCGCCGAGGAATTCCCGGCGGCCCATCCCGCTGTTTGCGCCCTGCAAATTCCTGTCCATGGGACCCTCCTGGTTGCGGGGCTGACGCCCCGGCGGGTCAACATACAATTATTCTGAACCGGCCTACTTCCCTGTTGCTGGCTGAGCCATAAAGTCCCGCCTTTTCTCGACTTAGGGGTGACGGATGCGGCCTGTCCCTCCGCTCCCCTGTATCTGGCCGGGGCGGAGCCTGGACCGGCCGGTCGGAAAGCCGGTTACCGGGCGCCGCTGCAACAATGAAGCAGGCCAGTTCGCCTCAATAGCCCTTGGGAAGGACGGTCTTGTCCCCGCCCAGCTTCTTGTACTCCTTGAAGTACTCCTCCGCCTCCTTCTTCTGGTAGGCTTTGTCGGCGGCCACGCCGGCATAGTAATAGGACATGGGCTCCTCCGGGCACAGGGTCAGCGCCTGGCGCGTCGCCGTTGTCACGCCGGAATAGTTCTCCATGGCCATGAGCACCTTGACCAGCGCCATCTGGGGGCCGCAGGCCCGGGGGTTGCGGGTCACCGCCTCCTTCAGGAAGTCGCGCGCCTCCTCCTTGCGATCCTGCGCCAGCATCACCTCGGACAGGGCCACGATGCCGGCGGGGAAGTCCTCGTCCTCGGCCAGGCTCCGCTGGGCCCAGTCCTCGGCCTCCTTGTACCGCTTCAGGGCGATGTTCACCTCCGCCACCTCGGCCAGCACGGCGGCGTCCGGGCTCACCTCGGCGGCCTGCACCAGGTATTCCAGCGCCTCATCGGGCTTCTGATCCGCCCGGGCCATCTCGCCCAGGCCGCGAAGCCCTAAGGCCCGGTCGCGCTTCGACACCCGCTGGGCCAGGTCGAAGAAGCGGCCGCCCGCCTCCTGCTTGCGGCCCTCAGCCAGTTCGATGAGGCCGGCGAAGTAG
>CBILQL010000002.1:0-25445 GCA_966238865.1 uncultured bacterium | reverse complement strand
CGACCTGCTCACCCCCGGCCGCTGACGGCGGCCGCGCCGCAGGGCCCAGGCCCCGTGCCCGCCGGGCGCTTTCCGTCCCGGGCCGCCGAACGCCCCCGCGCCTCCGGAGGCGCATTCCGCGCCGAGTCCGCGCCGAGGCTCTTCCGCCGGGATCCCTTTGCTATTTTTCCCCGCCGGCATGGCCCGCAACCAATTGCAAACCGAGCTGCTCTTCCCCGAGCTGCAGAACTCCCTGGAAACCGGGGATGCGGAGGAGCTGGAGGCCATCGTGGCCGCCCTGGCCCTGGAAGACCTGGCCGAGCTCGTGGAGCGCCTGCCCGGAGAGGCGCAGGCCCTGTTCTTCGAGAAGGTGCCCGAAGCCACGGCCACCGAGGTCTTCGAGCTCCTGGACGTGGCCCGCCAGCGGGACGCCATCGACGCCGTCAGCAACCAGCGGGTGGCGGCCATCATCAACGAGATGGATCCGGACGACCGCACCGCCCTGCTCGAGTCCCTGCCCGACAAGACCACCCGGCAGCTGCTCAGCTTCCTGCGGCCCTCGGAGCGCAAGCTGGCCCAGAGCCTCCTCAACTTCCCCGAGGACAGCATCGGCCGCCTCATGACCCCGGACTTCCTGGCCATCCGCCAGGAGTGGACCGTGGAGCGTGTGCTGGACTTCATCCGCCGCAACGGCGAGGACAAGGAGACCCTGAACGACCTCTACGTGGTGGACGACAAGGGCCGCCTGGTGGACGACATCGGGATCCGGGAGTTCCTGCTCTCGCCCCTGGATCGCCGCACCGCCGACATCATGGACCGGCAGTACACCTCCCTGTCCGCCGGGGCGCCGGAGGAGGAGGCCATCCAGGCCTTCAAGAAGTACTCCAACCGCACCGCCCTGCCGGTCACCGACGAGGAGGGGTTCCTGCTCGGCATCGTCACCATCGACGACATCCTGCACCTGGCCGAGAAGGAGACCACCGAGGACATCCACAAGCTGGGCGGCGTTGGCGCGCTGTCCGAGCCCTACCTGAGCGCGCCCCTGCTCTACACGGTGCGCAAGCGGATCGGGTGGCTGGTGATCCTGTTCGTGGGCGAGATGCTCACCGCCTCGGCCCTGGGGCTGTACGAGGTCGAGATCGAGAAGGCCGTGGAGCTGGCACTGTTCATCCCCCTCATCATCTCCAGCGGCGGGAATTCCGGATCCCAGGCCGCCAGCCTGGTCATCCGCGCCATCGCACTCGGGGAGGTGCGCTTCCAGGACGCCTGGAAGCTGCTCAGGCGCGAGATCGTCGCCGGGCTCCTGCTGGGCGCGGCCCTGGGCGCCATCGGCTTCCTGCGGGTGGCACTGGGCCCCTGGCTGGGAGGCGGCTTCGGCGAGCATTGGGTGCCGGTGGGGTTCACCGTCGCCGTCGCCCTGGTGGGCGTGGTGGCCTGGGGGACCCTGATCGGCGCCCTGTTCCCGGTGCTGCTCAAGCGCCTGGGGGCCGACCCGGCAGCCTCCTCGGCGCCGCTGGTGGCCACCCTCATCGACGTGACGGGCATCCTGCTCTACTTCAACATCGCCATGCTGTTCCTGAGCGGCAAGCTGCTCTGACGGGCGTCACTCGCGGATGTAGCCGAAGCGCTTGAAGTACTCGTGGCGGGAGGCCTTCATCACCACCGTCTCGCCGGAGGAATTGGTCCTGAGGCCGCCGCCCGCCCCGGTCACCTCCATCTTCATCAGGTAGGCGCCGGTGGCCAGGTTCTGTCCGCTCTTGGAGAGGGGCAGGTAGTGGATGCTGACGAAGGCGGAATCGCCGTCCTTGGGGAGTTTGTCCCATTGCGCGTCGGAGAACTCCTGCCTGCTCTCGTTCACGAACTGCCCCAGGTTGTCGAAGATGCGCAGCTTGATGCTCACCGGGGAGCGGATGATCGCCGACCACGAGGGGATGTTCTCCTTGTTCGCGATCACGATGCCCTGTTTGCCGTCGCAATTCGTCACGCATTTTCCGGTCTTGTCCAGGATGACGATCGGATCGCCTTTGGGAGGGTCCTTGATTTCCACGCCGCGCACGGGCTCCTTCGGGCCCACGATGTCCACCGTGGCTTTCAGCTCGGGAACCTTCTTTCCCAGCAGGATGTAGGTGTCCGACTCGCGCGGATCGCGGGGATGGCTCCAGGAAAGGGTGACATTCTGGTTGTCGCCCACCTCCAGGATGCCGTTCCCCTTGGTGGGGGAGGGGTCGCGCCCGTCGAACTTGACGGTCCCGCTGTGCACGGGGTATCCCGACGCCCCGGAGGGATCCTTCAAGGCCAGGATCTCCGCGTCCCCGGTCTCCGATTTCCCGTCGATGCCCACGGCCCCGAGCTCCGAGGGGGAGCGGACGAGCCGCACGGTCTGGGTGGCGGCGTCCGGGCTGTAGATCTCCACGGTGTCTCCGCGGGAGTCCACCACGGTGAGCTGCGGCGGATCGTAGCAGGTGTAATTGCTCTCGCTCTTGTCGATCGGTTTCGCGGCCACGTCCAGGCCGAAGCTCCAGGTGGTCGTGGTATTGTCGTCCCTGGTGATCCGGAGGGAAATCGGGTTCGCGCCCGGCTTGAGCCCGATGATGCTGTCCAGGACGATGCCCAGGCTGCCGTCGGGGTTGGCGATGGTCTCCATGTCGACGCTGACCTGGGGAGGCGCCCAGGCCGAGTTGGTGACCATGATTTCCTTGGGCAGGGGGTTCTTGGTGATGATGCCCACGATGCGGGACATGAGTTCGGCGAACAGGACGGTGTCCTTGGGATCCACCAGGTAGAACTGGCCCTTGGTCAGGGTGCAGAGATCCCGGAGATGGGTCGCGTTCACGTCGCCGCCCAGGTGGATGCCGTAGACCGGCGGGAGGCCGGGCACCAGGGCCTTCACATCGTCCCAGTCCCCGATGGCGCCGTCCGAGACCATGATGATGGCGTGGTTCCCGGTCCTGGTGAAGCCGCTGTCCGGGCTCAGCCAGGAGCGCGCCAGGAGGAGCGACTCGCTCCAATAGGTCATCGCCGTCTTGGCGGCCTTGGCCGCGGCACCGACTTTCGGCAGCAGGGCCTCGTTGGGGTTGTGCTTCCACACCTTTTTCAGGAGGGTGTTCAGGTTGGCTTCGCCGGCCGGGTTGATGCGGCTGATGTCGAGGGGGCGCTGCAGCTTCTCGGTCTCGACCTCCACCGTCTTCTTGTAGTCCTGGGTGCGGGGGCTCAGGCCGAAGAAGGAGATGAAGCCGGCTGTGGAGGTGTCGGCGGTGGCGCGCTGCTGGCGCATGGCCCGCCGGATCACCCGGTCGCGCACCCCGTTGGGGTCGCCCGCGGGCGTGTCGAAGCCGCCGCCGCTCTCGCCCAGCTCCATGCTCGCGCTGTTGTCCATCATGTAGATGATGTCCGCGGCGCCCGTGGTGCCGTTGAAGGTGCCGGGGCAGAAGCTGATGCCGTCGTGGCTGATGCGGGTCGTGTTGGACGGCAGCTCCAGGGTCTTTCCCTGGAGCCCGGCATAGTCCACGCATTGCTTGTACGAGGTCTCGCCCTTGGTCTTGGGGCCGTGCCAGTCGCAGCGCTTCTCGGCGGCTGCGGCGGGCAGGGCCAGGGCCCCCGCGAGCGCGGATCCGAGTGCCAGGGCGCGCATGCGCCACGACGTCGTATGGGGGTGTTCTATCCGGTACACTTGCATAGGGGAAGTATATATCGTCCGGGCACGGATTGTGTGGAACGATACCACCCCGGTTTTCGGATAATTCGGTTTGCCGGCCATGCGCTTATCTCCATTGTGTACCTGCACGTCGAGCGGTTTTTCCCCTAATCATATCAGGGTGGGGTTGCCGCTTAAACAGAAGCCTGAGGTCCGAGTCGCAAATTCCCGCAGAATCCCTCTTCGCCCCTCAATACCCAAAGGCACCCAAGCGTCCGGGCCTCGCACATGTACTTTTCTAGGAAGGAGCGGTTGCGCATGCGAAGCGGCCACGGACTTGGCCGACCGCGCCGGATGTCATGGATAGGTTGGAAGGCGGAGCGGAGAGGCCGGCGGGGCAGGGGGAAGACCGGGCGGACCGCCACGGCTTCCTGCTGTCCGCGTCCCTGACCGACAGGGAGGAGAACGGCAGGCGCGTCACCGGCCTGCTCTTCCAGGGCCGTTTGTCGGACGGCGGCCGATTCCGATGGGAAGTGACCCGCCCCCGCCTCTGCTTCTTCGTGGACCGGGCCACGCCCTCCCCGGAAGGCACCGATCCCCCCGGGCCGGCGATTTCCCATGCCCGCAGGCCCCTGGAGCTCCGGACCCTGCGCGGTCGACCCGTGGATGCCCTCTATTTCCAATCGGCCCAGGACCTGGCCAGGGCGCGCCGACATTACCAGGGGCTCGGCCTGCCCGCCTACGAGGCCGACGTCGGCGCCGCCGCGCGCCATCTCATGGAGCGGGACATCCGCGGGGCGGTGCATTTCCTGGACGCGCCGGCCTCCGAAAGCGGCGGCGTGGCGCGCTTCGTCGATCCGCGGGTTGCGCCCTCGTCCTTCACCCCGACCCTGCGCCTGCTCTCCCTCGACGTGGAATGCGCGCCCGGGGAGGGCCTGTTCTCCATCGCCCTGTACGGAGCCGCTGAAGGCGCGCCGGAAAGCTCCCCGAAAGGTTCCCGGGAAGGCGCCCCGGATGGTGCCGCCGCCGCGGAGAAGCCGGCCTCCGGGTCCCAGACGCCCTTCTCGCCCTACGCGCGCGTCTTCCTGCGCGATCCCACGCGCCCCGCCGGCGCCTTCGCCGACGGCTACGAGTCCCATCCCGACGAGCGCTCCCTGCTCCAGGCCTTCCTGGCCGCCGTGCGCGCATTCGATCCCGACGCGCTCATCGGCTGGAACGTGATCAACTTCGACCTGCGCTACCTCGCCCGGCGCTGCGAGCGCGCCGGGTTGCCGCTCGGCCTGGGCGTGGACGGCCCCGCCGAGCTCGTCGAGCCCGAGGGCGGCGGACGCTTCGGGCCCCAGTGGCTGGCCCGGGTGCCGGGCCGCGCGGTGCTGGACGGCATCGCCATGCTGAGGGCCGCATTCGTGGACGCCGAGGACGGGTATTCCCTGGCCGCGGTCTCGCGCCGGGTGCTGGGGGAGCGGAAGCTCATCGAGCTCGAGGGGGACGCCAAGCTGGCCGAGATCGTCCGCCGCTTCCGGGAGGACAGGCCGGCCCTGGCGCGCTACAACCTGGAGGACGCGCGCCTCGCCCATGCCGTCTTCGGGAAGCTGGGGCTCTCGGCCCTGGCCGTGCGCAAGGCCCGGCTCACCGGCCTGGCCGTGGATCGCATGGGGGGCAGCGTCGCCGCCCTGGATTTCCTCTACCTTCCGCGCCTGCACCGCAAGGGCTTCGTGGCCGATACCGGCGGCGCCGGAGGCGGCGAGGCCGTGCCCGGGGGGCTGGTGCTGGAAGGCGAGCCGGGCTTCTTCCGGAACGTGCTGGTCCTCGATTTCAAGAGCCTGTACCCGAGCATCATCCGCACCTTCCTGGTGGATCCCCTGGCCGAGGCGGCGGCCGAGCGCGGCCTGGCGGAGGGGACTGCGGTGCGCGGGCCCGCGGGTCCGCCCTTCCTGCGCGAGCTGGCCATCCTGCCCGGAATCGTCGAGGAGCTCTCCGAGGAGCGCGAGCGGGCCAAGCGCGTGCGCGACGCCTCCCTGTCCCAGGCGGTCAAGATCCTCATGAACTCCTTCTACGGCGTGCTCGGCAACGCCGCGTGCCGCTTCCACCGGCCCGAGCTGGCGGGCGCCATCACGCTGACCGGGCAGTGGATCCTGCGCGAGTCCAAGGCCTTCCTGGAGCGCGCCGGCCACCGGGTGATCTACGGCGACACCGACAGCCTGTTCGTGCATGCCGGGGCCCAGCCGGGGGCGGCCGGCATGGAAGCCGCGGCCGCCGCGGAGGCGGAGATCGACGCCCTGCGCCGCCTAGGGTCGGGGCTGTGCGAGAACCTCAATCGTCACCTGCAGGAGACGTTGCGGGAGAAGTTCGCCGTGGAGAGCCGCCTCACCATGGAGTTCGACAAGATCTTCCTGCGGTTCTTCCTGCCCGCCCTGCGGCGCGAGGAGCGGGGATCCAAGAAGCGGTATGCCGGCCTGCTGGCGGCCGGAGTGGGGAAATCGGGGAAGCCGCCGGCCGCGGCGCTCCATTTCACCGGCATGGAATCCGCCCGCAGCGATTGGACCGCCCTGGCCAAGGATTTCCAGGCGGAGCTGCTGGGCCTGATTTTCGCCACCGGTGTAGAGACCCCGTCCGCCGGGACGGAGGCCGCGGCGGGCGGTGCGGGCCGGCCCGCCGGGGTGGGGGATTCACTGCCTGCCTTCGAACGCCTGGTCCGGGACTGGAACCGGCGCCTGTTCGCCGGCGAGCTGGACGACCGCCTGGAATACCGCAAGGGCCTGAGCAAGGATCCGGAGGAATACGGGGCCTCCGCGCCGCCCCACGTGCGGGCCGCCCGCGCCCTGGATCGGCGGGAGGGGCGCATCATCCGCTACGTCATGACCGTGGACGGCCCCGAGCCTGTGCAGAAGCGCAGCGGGGCCCGCTACGACTACCGGCATTACGCGGACAAGCAGCTGGCCCCGGTCGCAGACATGGTGCTGCGCTTCCTGGGCACCGATTTCGCCTCCCTGACCGACGAGGCCCGGCAGCTTTCCATCCTCTGAAACGGGCCATTTTCCTTGAAATAAGCGCATTTTCAAGGGTTACCCGATCGCACCGAACGCCAGGAGCCGATCCGGCCACCAAGAGCGGGGGATTGAAGTCTTTTTCGGGGGTTTTTATGCGGATTTCCGCGCGCATCGCACTTTGCCTGATCCTGGGTTTTTCCGCCGTGCTGGCGCAGCAGGGGCCGAGTCCCCTAATCGGCAAAATCATCCACGTCTACAATCCGCGGCCCGGGGACACCATCAACGTGGACATGAGCGGCACGGGGTATCCGATGACCCCGGTGGCGGGCACCAACTGGCTCACCTTCACCGTCCCGTCCACCATCCAGAACCACATCAACAAGTTCGGCGTCCGCAACAATTACGGCCAGAACTCCTTCTGGATCGGCCGCACCGGATTGGCCACCGGAGGCGCCGACGCCTTCACCGAGGCGGATTTCGCGGGCGGCAACGAGCTGTGGATCGTCATCGACCCGGTGGATCCCAACTCGGCCCCGGCCATCCTCACTTCGGCACCCAAGGTGGTCAACGTCTTCAATCCCTGGCAGCTCACCGCCCCGGCCATGGTGCTCTCCGGCGGCGTCCGCAAGGGCATGCTCACGGTGCCGGGCAATTGCGGATGGTTCTGGGCCTTCCTGCTCAAGCCAGCCGAACAGACGTTCCACCTGGAGGAGGTGAACCGCACCGACACCTACGGCCAGGGGGGGGTGGGCACCAGCACCGCCTTCAACATGACCGCCGAGTTCGCTGCCAAGGGCGTCAGCACGCTGTGGCTGGACACGGACATCAATTCCTGGCTGACCACCGATCCCAAGAAGAACCGCCCCTGCGGCTACCAGATGGCGGCCGTGGTGCGCGACTTCAGCATTTCCCATCCCGACTTCGACTTCGACGGCCTGCAGGGCGACCAGTCGGCCGTGGGCATGGTGCAGGACAATATCGGGCCCAACCGCAAGCCGGTGCGCACGTCAAAGACCTCGCCCCTCTTCAACAAGTTCGAGGAATGGTTCAACACCGTGCCCGGGTCCAACGCCGAGACCTGCGTGGATCTGCCCATGACCAAGAGCGATGACGGCATGTGGCTGTACGACAGCTTCGACGACGCGACCCACGGCTTCTGGCCCATCGACAACTTCACCAATCCCCACAACGAGAAGACCAAGCCCTCCTGCTACGTGCGGCCCATCGACAACCAGTGGATCACCAACCAGCCGGCGCACAACATGAACTATTGCATGGAGTCCCATGCCACCTTCGTCTACCAGAAGGGACAGAAGTTCGAGTTCCGCGGCGACGACGACGTCTGGGTCTACATCGACGGGAAACTGGCCATCGACCTGGGCGGCATCCATACCCCCAAGGCCGACACCATCGACCTGGACAAGCTCAACCTGACCGCAGGCAAGACCTACAACTGGGACTTCTTCTACTGCGAGCGCCAGCCCTGCGGATCGTCCCTGCGCATCAAGACCTCCATCTTCTTCCGGCAGCAGCGCGCCCTCGAGGCCGAGGAGGATCCCGCCAATCCGGGCACCTTCAACATCATCAAGCGCGTCGGCGGCACCGGCGCCTGCGGCTCCATCGGCGACAGCGTGCAGATCGTCCCCGTCACCAACCTCATCTACAAGCTGTGGAACGCCGGCGGCACCGAGCTGGAATCCCTCGGCGACGGCAGCTGGCACAAGGGCGGCATCGTCATCGCCACCCCCAAAGTCGTCGTGGACACCTCCAAGATCGACGACCTCCCGCCGGGCAACTACCGCGTGGTCGCCTACGAGGCCGCCAGCCAGAGCGTGCGGGCCGAGGTGCCCTTCGTCATCACGAACCGCAGCTGGGTGCAGTTCGAGCCGGGCCAGAACGCCACCGTCCCGGTCGGCACCCTGGTCCCGGTGATTGCCGCCAACCGGGTCGGCGACGCCGCCCCGACGGGCGCGGCCGCCTACACCTTCACCGTCAACCCGGCCTCGGGCCTGCAGATCTACGCCGACGCGAACAAGACCGTCCCCGTCACCACCCTGGCCGGCGCCACCGGCGCCGACGGCCTGGACACCCTGTGGGTGACCGGCGATCCGAACGCCCTGACCAACCTGAGCTTCACCCTGGTCACCCGGAACTCCACGCGCTCGGTGACGGTCACCTTCACCTTGCCCCCCCTGTTCGTGCCGAAGGTGCTTTCCGCCACCGTCCATGACGACAACGCGGACGGCATCGGCGATCGCATCGTGGCCACCTACGACAGCAGCATCGCCGGCAGGTTTCCCGACCGGATCACCTACCAGTGGCCGGCCGCGGGAGCGGTGGGGCGGGTGGATAGCGCCGCGCTCGACGGCAAGGTCGCCGGTTCCGTCATCACCCTGACGGGCCTGGCCCTCACCACCGATCGCATCACCTCCGGGCAGGGCACTTTCACGTCCGTCTACAAGGCCCGCGGCGGCCGGGACACGACCCAGAGCATCGCCCTGCAGGACAGGATCGCGCCGATACTGATCAAGGCGACCATGATCCCGGGGACGACCCAGGACACCTTGCGCCTCGTCTTCAGCGAACCGGTGGCCGCGGGCGCGGCCGCCTCCGTCGACCTGTTCGTGTACCGCCTGAACCTTGACGGCGCGGATGTCCAATACGCGCCGGCCGCGTTTTCTTTGAACGCCGACAAGACCGGCGCGGACCTGCTCTTCCCGACCGGCGCCCCCGAGGCGCCCCGCCCCGGCAACTTCGTCCGCATCATGGACGGCCCGGGCCGCATCGCCGACGCCCTCGGCAACGCGCCGGGAGACAACTCCCCCTTCCTCCTCATCGGCGGGCACGGCAAGCCCGAGATCAAGACCGTCACGCTCCATACCATCGATCCCACCAAGCTGCAACCCGGCGCTCCCACCTTCGTCGTCAGCGTGCAGCCGAAGGACGCCGATGTCCAGGCCGTGGTGAAGGAGACGGGCCGCCTGGGCCATCTCATCACGGTGGATCTCGGGGAGCATGCCCAGAGCGACGGCCTCCGTCCGAACGTGAATCCGGAGAACGTGTCCCTGACCTACGAAGTGGCCTATTTCACCAACCTCGGCGTGCCGGTGGCCTCGGAAAAGAGGACCATCACCTGCAAGGACCCCTTGTTCGGGTCGAACGATTGCCGGTCGAACCGGCGCTATCTCTTCGTGGGCTGGGACTTCACCACCAACACCGTCAAGAAGCAGCGCGTGGCCACCGGGGCCTATATCGTCCGTCTCAAGTACAAGGTGACGGGCGGCGTGGAACCCCTCCAAGGCGGCCTGGATCAGACCTGGGGCGTTATCCGGGGCCATTGACGCCGGCTGGGCCGGAAGGTGGAGGACCTCCTAGGTCGAACCTTCCGGCCCCGGGACCCGTAGCTTCCCAAAAAACCAAAGCTCCTTAAGCCGGGCGTCCATATTCGCCCGAAATCGCTGGAATTTGCCTATCCCTGAGTTTCAGGTCCTTCAGATTTGGGCAAACCTTATTCCATCTCCACCGTAACTTCTAACCACTAAGGGCCTACTATGACAAGAAATAGCCTTTTCCTACAGATCGCTTTTCTTCTCATTCTGCTGGGTGGAATGAAGCCGGCTTCTGCCCAGACTACGGTCCCGGACTCTTCCCTCGGCGGGAAAGTCGTCCACGTCTACCTCCCGGCTGAAGATATCGATACCCTGATCCTCCGCAACTGGAACGTCCTTTCGAAAAAGAACGGGAAGTACTGGCACACCCTCACCTTTCCCAATACCGCCGACAAGTACAACAGCAACGCGGGGTTCTTCTTCTCCAATCATCCGCGCAACAACCTGTTCCTGGTCCGGCCGGGGCTCGGCAATGCCGAAGGACCGCAGGCCAACCGCTTCACGGTCGAGGATTTCAAGGGCAAGAATGAAATGTGGATCATCGTCGATCCCTCGGGCCCCATCACGGCGAAGCCCGTCCTCCTGCAGGAGCCTCCGAAAATCGTGAACGTCCTGAACCCCTGGGAGACCACCGGCCCCCGCCTGGTGCTCCCCTACGGGAAGAAGAGCATGGTCACCGTCCCCAACCGCTGCGGCTGGTTCATGGCCTTCCTGCTGGATGCCCGGGACACCAAGCTGCATTTCGAGGAGATCAACAACACCGCCACCTTCGGGAGCACGGGCCTGGAGACCCCGCCAACCGCGGCGACACCCTATGATATCTCCGCCGAGTTCGCCTCCAAGGGGGTGCCCGACACGTTCGGAATCAACCTCTGGATGGACACCGACATCAACAGCTGGCTGCCGACCTATCCCAACAAGGACGGCAATTGCCAATACATGATGGCGGCCACGGTCCGGGATTTCTCCGCCGCCCACCCGGACTTCGATTTCGGGTCGCTGACCGGCGACCATTCCGTGGCCGGCGTCGTGCAGACGAACATCGGCCCGGAACCCGGCCGCAAGCCTGTCCTCAGCGCCAGCATCCCCAAGCCCGATCCGGCCATTTCCTTCAGTCGTTTCAACGAATGGTGGGTGACCGATTCGACGCGCCCGGCCCCGTACCAGAATTACGAGAGCTGCTACGACATCCCCATGAGCAAGGCCGGCGACGGATCCTGGGAATACGACAGCTTCCGCGACAGCCCCGTCGATCACGGGTTCTGGCCTGTGGAAGGGGCCCTGAACCGCCACAACGAAACCACTGCCTCCTGCTACGTGAAGCCGCCCCCGGACAGCACCACCTGGGTGACCAACGGGCCCAAACGCAACGGGAATTTCTGCATGGAATCCCATGCCTCCTTCGTCTACCAGCCGGGGCAGACCTTCTCCTTCCGCGGCGACGACGACGTCTGGGTCTTCATCAACGGCAAGCTCGTGGTGGACCTGGGCGGCGTGCACACCCCCAAATCCGCCAACGTCAACCTGGACAACCTGAACCTCACCGCCGGCCAGACCTACAAGTGGGATCTCTTCTATTGCGATCGCCAGCCTTGCGGGTCCTCCCTGCGGATCAAGACCTCCATCTTCTTCCGCCAGCAGAAGGCCCTCGACACCGTGCGCATCGCCGGCGCCGGCGGTTCGCAGAGCTTCCAGATCATCAAGCGCGAGGGCGGCCAGGGATCCTGCGCCGGAGCCGGCGACTCCCTCCGGATTGTCCCGGCCACCAATCTCACCTACCAGCTCTGGAACGCCACGGGGACGGTGGTGGCCCCGCTGGGCAACGGATCCTTCTACGGCGGCAGCATCGTCATCGCCACGGCGCCCCCCGCCGCCGAGGCCAAGGTGACCGTGGACACCAACATCGTCGTCACCGAGCTCACCCCCGGCAACTACCGCATCGTGGCCTTCGACCCCGCCAACCAGAAGGTGCGCGCCGAGATCCCCTACAAGGTGCCGGCCCGCAACCTGGTGCAGGTGGACGCGCCCATCGGCGACACCTCCGTGCCTCTCGGGACCCTGGTGCGGGTCATCCTGGCCAACAAGTACAACAACCAGCTCGTGGCCCAGGCGGACAAGTACGTGCCGTCCTTCACCCCCGGGCTGGACGTGTACCTGGACGCCGCCAAGACCCAGAAGGCCGACGGCTCCGCGGTCTACACCACCGACGCCACCGGATACGATACCCTGTGGGTGACCGATACCGCCCTGGCCGTCGCGGACAAGGTGCATCTCCTCTCCGTGCCGGGGACGCTTCCCAGCATCCGCATCACCTTCCGCGTGCCCAAGGTGGCCTTCCAGGCTCCCCTGACCGGCTCCCATCCCCTCGGCACTCTGGTGCCGGTGGTGGCCGTCAATTCCGAGAAGGACGTGCCCGGCAGGTACACGCCCGTCATCCCTGCGGGCCTCGAAGTCTACCTCGATGCCGGGCGGACCCAGAAGGTGACGCCGGGGACCACCCTTTCCACCGACGCCGACGGCGTCGACACCCTCTGGATCACCGGCACCACCGCGGCGACCACCGATCAGACCTATATCATGTCCATCCCCGGATCGAACCAGGTGTCCCATACCTTCCTGGTGCCCAAGAACCGGGTGGAGTTCCAGCCCCCGCCCTTCGCCCGCGAAGCCGGGATGAATACCGTGATCCAGATCACGACCCGTAACATGGAGAACGGGCAGCCGGTGGTGAAGGCGGAGGGCTACAGCCTGGCCATCCCCGCCGGCCTGGAGGTCTACTCCGACGCGGGCCGAACCCAGCGGGTCACCGGCGCGACCGCCCTGACCACGGCCGAGGACGGCTGGGACACCCTGTGGGTCACCGCGGACTCCGCGGCCAACAACCTGGAAACCACCGTGCACGTGCTTCGCATCACCACCTCCCCCCAGGAGATGACCCTCACCTTCACCATGCCGGCCCTGGACATCCCCAAGGCCACCCTCGCCACCATCCACGACGACGACGCGGACGGCATCCCCGACCGCCTGGTGGTCACCTACGATCATGACCTCAGCGGCAATCCTCCCAAGGCCGCCAGCTACCGTTGGCCCTCCTCGGGGGCCGCCGTCGACATCCAGGGAATCTCCGGCAAGGTGACCGGGTCCACCCTGACCGTCACGGGCCCGCTCATCGCCACCAGGATGACCGGCGGCGAGGGCGTCTATTCCTCCACCTACCAGGCCCGCAAGCGCGACTCGGTGCAGACCACGCCCATCCTGGACCGGATGGGGCCGGTCATTCTCGAGGCCGCGATTTCCCTGGGTACCGGCACGTACGACACCCTGCGAATCCTCTTCAGCGAGCCCATCCCGTCGGGGCAGATCACGGGCGTGTCCGCGGCCCTGTTCGGATACAGGCTGCTGCCGGACGGGGCTCCCGTGTCCTTCACCCCCGCCTCCATCGCCTGGAACCCGGACGGGACCGTGGCCACCCTCCTCTTCACCAACACCGTGCCCGATCTCCCCAAGGCCGGAAACTTCGTGCGCATCAATGACGGGCCCGGCCTGATCGCCGACGCCAAGGGGAATACCGCGGGGCCCAATTCCCGGTTCGTGCCCATCGGCGGCAACAAGCGTCCCGACATCCGGACCGTCACCTACAAGGTGATCGAGCCGACCGCGGCCCTCCTGCAGGAACCCCCGATCTCGGTCCGGAAGGAGGAGATCACCGCCACGGTGGAGGAGGTCGTGGATCGCACGGGCCGCATGGGCCACCTGATCAAGACCGACCTCGGCGATTTCACCACCGACAACAAGGGAAACCCGGTGTCGCCTTCCCAGGTGATCATGGATTACAGCGTCTACTACTACACCAATCACGGCGTTCCCGTCATGTCGAAAACGGGCTCGTTCAAATGCGACGATCAGGCGATCTACGGCGCCAATTCCGACTGCTTCCGGAACCGCGGATTCCTCTTCGTAGGGTGGAATTACACTTCGCGCGACAAGACCCGTGTCGCCACCGGCGCCTATATCGTACGCATGCGGTATTCCGTGCGGGTGGCGGGCGAGGAGCGCGTGAGTGGCGCGCTGAACCAGACCTGGGGCGTGCTGCGGAAGCAATAACCGCCCCGCAGACACGACGACAGGGCCCGTCTTGAGGGGTCCCTCAAGACGGGGGCAGGCAGGGATCAGGAGCCTGGCGCGCCTCTCCTCCCGGCGATATACTTAAGGGCAGACTCCCGGAGGAATCATGCCCTCGATCGCTTTCCGCCGCCCCGCCGCTCCATCTTCCGCTCCGCCTTTCGCTCCGCTATTCACTGCCCTGCCATCCGTCCTGCCGATTGCCCTTCTGTTCGCCTCCCTTCCCGGGACCGTCCGCGCCGAAGTGGACGTGCAGATCACCGTGGACGTGGGCCGGGACGTCCGGCCCATCAGCCCCCTCATCTACGGCACCAATTTCGAAGGCCTGGGCGCGTCCGAAGGCGTCACCCTCCGGCGCTCCGGCGGCAACCGCCTCACCGGCTACAACTGGGAGAACAACGCCTCCCACGCAGGCGCGGACTGGCAGCACAGCAGCGACAACTTCCTGGGGGCCTCCTCCACCCCCGGCAAGGCCTTCACCGACCACCATGACAAGTCCCTGCAGATGGGGGCCCAGTCCATCATCACCCTGCAGGCCGCCGGCTACGTGAGCAAGGACAAGAACGGGACCGTCTCCGAGGCCGAGAAAGCGCCTTCGGCGCGCTGGGCCAAGGTGGTGTTCGCGAAGGGAGCGGCCTTCACCGCCGCGCCCAACGCGGCGGACGGGGAAGTCTACATGGACGAGGCCGTGGACTTCCTGGTCAAGAAATACGGCGCCGCCGGGTCCGAACGGGGCATCCGCAACTATTCCGTGGACAACGAGCCGGGCCTGTGGCCGCATACCCATCCGCGCATCCATCCCGACGCCCCCACCTGCGCCGAGCTGATCCAGAAGACCGCCGACCTGTCCAGGGCCGTCAAGCAGGTGGATCCCCAGGCGCAGATCTTCGGCGGGGTGTTCTACGGCTGGGCGGACTTCGCCGCCCTGCAGGCCGCTCCCGACTGGAACGCCATCAAGGCCGCGGGCAAGTATTACTGGTTCATCGACCATTTCCTGGCCGAGATGAAGAAGAACTCCGATGCCGCCGGCAAGCGCCTACTGGACGTGCTGGACGTCCACTGGTACAGCGAGCACACCGGCGACAAGCGCATCACCGACGGCGGCGCCACCTCCGCCGCCGACCAGGCGGCCCGGGTCCAGGCCCCCCGATCCCTGTGGGACAGCACCTTCGTGGAGAAGAGCTGGATCTCCCAGACCCAGACCGTGAAGGCCGGCAACACCCCCGGCCCCGTCGTGCTGCTCGACCGCCTCCAGGCCTCCATCGACAAGTACTACCCCGGCACCCGCCTGGCGATCACCGAGTACAGCCACGGCGACGAGGGCCACGTGACCGGCGGCCTGGCCACCGCCGACTTCCTCGGCGTGGTAGGCCGCCGCGGCGTCCATGCCGCCACCTATTGGCCCCTGGAATCGTCGACCCAGTACGTGGGCGCCGCCTTCCGCCTGTTCCGCAACTTCGACGGCCAGGGTTCCGCCTTCCCCGACTGGTCGGCCCCGGCCCAGGCCTCGGATCGGGCCGCGGCTTCCGCCTACGCGGCGTTCCGCTCCGGCGGCGACGCCGTGCACCTCATCGTGATCAACAAGCACGCCACCGAAACCCTGCGCGCCGCCGTCACCGTGAATTCCTCCGCCGCCCTCACCGGGGGCCAGGTCTTCGGCTTCGACGGCTCGGGCGCGACCCTTTCGGGCAAGCCGGCGGTGGCCTCGATCACCGGCAACGCCTTCACCTACTCCCTGCCGCCAATGTCAGCCTACCACTTCGTGCTGAAGACGTCCTCGCCCCTGCCGACCTCGATCCGCTTCCCGGGCATGAAGCCCCTGGCGGGGCGCGTGCCGGGGTATCCGAAGCGCTCGGCGGTGTTCACGGTGGAGGGGAGGGCGGTGGACGGGCGGCGGCGGTGAAGTTCAGGGCGGCTTTTATCAACCACCGCGTTCTTCGCGGGAATGCCATATCCGCAGGATGAAGATCTCCGGTTCCCGAATCTCATACCTCATCTCGTAATTGCCGACGAGAATCCTGCGGACTTCGCGAGGTTTGAACTCCTCAAGCGGTTCCCCTATCCGAGGGAACTCCAGGATGCGCCGTGGCGCGGCCACCAAGGTTTTGGCGATTCGGGCTGCCGATCCGATCCGGGCGGCAACCAGAAAATCGTGGAGGCGGACCAAATCAGACTGCGCTTTGAGCGTCCATTTGACGCGCATCAGGCAGGAACGGAACCGGGATCGCCCGAGTCGAGACGGCTAGCCCAGGCTTCCATGTCTTCCTGGTCAACCAGGCGTCCGGCGTCCACATCCGCCATCGCTTCCATGGTCAGCTGCCGTCGTCTTTCCTCATGTGCAATCCAATCTGCCAAGGCCTGCTTGATGATCCACCCGCGCGACCGTTCGAGCCGCTCGGCCAATTGATCGAGCTTTTCCGCCATGGGCAATGGCACATGGGCGGTCAAAACCTTGGTTTCCGAGGTAGACATCGAAGACCTCCAACCGCTGATTAAAAATAAATCATAATTAATAATAGTTATTGGATTCGATGCTAGAAAGTTGAAAAGTGCCCTTTTATAGGTAAAAAATGAATAACTGGCTCAAATTTCGATAAAATCAAGGGTCAGTGGCGGCAGCAAGTCGTCGGGAACCCCGCCAGGCTATGGTAATTCCACCTTCGGGACGGCTCCCAGCTGTTCGCCGGAGAACAAGTACACCGAATAGGTCTGATTGCCCTCGAAATTATGGCCCTGATTCACATCCAGGGAGAAATACCCCTGCAAGGTGCCGTTCGCCGCCCGATTGGCCGGAAGGATGGGGACAACGGCCTGCATCACCCCCGGAGTGGGCACACGTGTTCCCGTGCATAGGACATGGAAGACAAGCTCGGCGGCGGGCTTGCCATCCGGCCCGGCCTTCGGATGCGGCAGCTTGTAGGCTACGAAAAGGTCCAGCGTATCCTCGGATCCGAACGGTTCTTTCGGCGGGACCACGATGGCGGCATTGATACCCGGGACAGACGGCAGGGGAGGGGAGCCGGTCTCTGCGTCTGTGCGACGGATCCTCAAGGCTCTGTATCGGGGAAGGGGGGCTTTGGCCCCCTCTTCCACTTCGGCGGCGAACTTGGCGGCATCTTGGCGGGCGGCTTCCGATCCCACGCGGATCTTCACCCGGTTGGAAACCCGGTCCAGAAGTATGCCGGTGACAAGGTAATTCGCCGTGTGGCGCGGGATTTCCAGGCGCGAGAACAGATCGCCTCCTCCTCCTCTGAAGGAAATTCCCGGAGGTGGGAGAGAGGCATTCGGGTCAATTTTTTCTTTCTTGAATTTCTGCTCTGAGAGGTAGTCGACATAGAAGGCGCCAGAGGCGACATCTACAGCGGCTATCAGTGTATAAGACTTGAGATCATAGTTCCTCAATACGAGTCGATCAGCTACGTTGAGGCAGGCAATGGGAAACCGGACATCCTTGTCGAATGCCACGTAGTCCGGACCGCCCAGCAACAGACCCTGCTGTCCTGCTCCTGCCATGCGATAGCCCACATCGCTGAAGTTTTTTCCCGGATCGGCGAAATACTCCCGACTATCCATCCCGAAAACGTCTTGTTGCATTTTGTCCATACCGGTTGATTTTTTCTGTGCAAGCGTATCAGTCTGTTGTCTGCCGCTGCAATCGGCGACACCCATTGCCAAGCACAAGCAGGCCAAGCGAATGGGAAAAACGTTCATTGTCAGGCCCTATTCCAACACCACGGTGAGATCCCGCAGATCGCGGGCCTTGATATAGTCGGAGCATTGCGGACAAAATCCGGCCGTGGCCGGGCTGGGATCGTATCCGGGATTTTCCCCGAACAGGATGCATATTCCCCCCTTGCCACTATAGTCGTTCAGTCCCTTTTGGGAATCGGAGAGACCATAGGCGCAATGCGGGCCACTGTGACCATGTTTTGTATAAACGTGCCCCAATGTGCCGTTGCTGGAATATTTGGAATCCACTTCGGAAATTGTCTTGGGCTTGGGTAAACCCTTGGGCGGCTTTTTGGATCCGAAAACCGTCTGGCCCATGCTATGGCCCAATTCATGGAGCAAAACGTCCACGGTGCATTCCGGCGAGTCGGCATTGTACACGACCAAGTTTTCACCTGTTTGGGCGCCCTGTCCCGCCAGACCCAGGCCCACATAGGGGCTTTCGAATCGCATGCGCACTTCGATGGGGCATTTGTCCGCTGTCACGGACGCTCCCACAAGGTGGCCGGGATCTTCGGCACGGGTCGAGGGAAGTTCGACACCGAATTCCCGTATGTTTGTGAACTTGATGCAGTCCAATGAGAGTGTGCCGCTGCGAGCCTTACCACCGGAAACAGCGGGATGCTCCGGGTACTTGGCAGGATCGATTTTGGCCGTCCACGTGAGGAGCTTCATTGAATCCTGTCCGTTTTCTGCGGATTTGGGCAGGAATAGCGCTTTATACCAATCTCCGACAGGAATTTGTACCGACTTGGATTTCATCTCTACAATTTCGTCGATAATGTTCGGATCGAAGCTTTCGTAAAAGAAATTCAGGTCACAAAGCTTGAGCCCAATCGCGCGCGGCGCCATTCCCTTGTCGAAGTTTTTCGGGTAGGATTTGAAGGTGTGATCGGTGAGCAGATAGGCCTGCCCTCCGGACCCCAGCAGCATCTGCTCCTTGGTGTATACCGAGCCTTCCGGCGCCTCTGCTTCGGTGAAGAGATGGGCCTTGTACAGCGTGTATTCCACGAACACTTTGCCGGCCCGCTCCCGCAGTCGTTCGAGCATGGCGGCGGTAAGGTCGGTCGCTTTGCTTCCACCCGCTTCCGTGCGCTCCTCGAAGTGCATGAAGTCCGGAGCCATGATCTCGTAGTATAGTTTACGCCAATTGACCACGCCGGCAGTGACCTCGGCTTTTCCCTTTTCCAGGCCTGCCGTCACCGTAAACTGATCCCCGCCCGCAAGGCCGCAAGCCAGCACGAGCTGCGCCTTCCCGCCCTTCGCCATGGTCGCGATCTCGGCGATGCCGTCCTTGAATTCCATCAGAGCGCCTTTTGGATCCGCCTTCAAGCCCGTCTTGGGATCGTTCCGACGGCCGTTGTCTTTCCCGGCCGCGACTTTCCAATATACCTTCGCGACATCGACGAGGCCTTCGCATTCTACCTCCAGGATCCGCTCCGGGCCCTGGCCGGGATGGTCCGAATCCAGGTTCACGTATTGCCTGACTACTTCGCCGTCTTCGAGATGGGTCCACTTCAGCGTACCCATCGGCTTTGGAACCAGTGCCGCTTTTTCCACCGCCAGACGGTCGTAGAACAGGCACCGGAACCCGGCGGTCCGCCGATCTCCCTTCCGTCCCGCTTGGGCCCGGCAGGGAGCGATCTCCCCATGCTTGCACGGGTATTGGATGGGGAAGTTCCTATTGCTCTTGAGCAGCAGCACAGCCACGCGCCGGTTCGCCTCCTCCGGCCCCTCCGTATTCATCGCCAGGTTGAACTCGCTGCAGCCCGCAAATGCCTTGCCGTCGATTGTATCGAAGGCGCCCGCCTTCGAAGCCGGAGAGCCGCAACTTTCCATAAAGGCCAGATACAGCGCCTCCCGGGTCCTGGGGCCCGCCACGCCATCGACTTTCAGCCCCTGCCTTCCCTGGAACTGCTTAACCGCCTCCTGGGTCTTGGGGCCGTCCTGCCCATCGATTGCCCCGGCATCGTGCCCCAGATGCTTCAAGAGTTCCTGGGTGGAGGCAAGACCCCATTTCTCCTCGCCATACAGGGCCTCCCAGGCGGATGGTTCCTTGGCCAGGAAGGCCCGGACTGCTCCGGCCCTCCGTTCCGACAGCGCCTTGTTTTCCTGTTCCCTGCCCATGGCATCGGTATGGCCGAATACTGCCACCTTGCCTTCGGGGTGCTGCGTCGCCCAGGCTTGGACCGCCTCCCCAAGGGCTTTGAGGCGCTGCGCCTGTCCAGGACGGGGAAAACTTCGGCCCGCCGCGAAGGTCAACTCCTCCAGCACATGGGAAGCGATAAGACGCTCGGCCATACGCTCCACGACCAGGACCGTGGCTTCATCCTCGAGCAGATCGGAATCGCTATGCTGGGCTGTGAAGAAGTACTCGACCTTGCCGAGATGGTTTCCATCCGCGTCCCGGTACTGGGGGATATAGATTGGCAGCCTGGCCTTGGCCCTCCCGACGGTTTTGCCGCCGGAATCCGAACCCTCAGGGTTGCCCTGGACATTGCCCTCGGCTTTAGCCACATGCTCATGGCCGGAGGGAGTCTTGGCGAAGAGCGCAAACACAATCTTGGTCTTATGGGCCACCTCGGGAGGCAGCTCCGCCTCCACCGAGACCTCCGCTTCCTCGTTGAAGCCGACCTCGGCGGTTTCCCATCTGGGGTTGCGAAGGATGACCTTGGGATATTTCTTTCCCGGTTCCAGGGCCGCGGGCTCGACGGAATAATCGGAGACGGGATCGGACGTGTCGGAGGATTCGGAAGCGGTGGAGCCGGAGTCGGGGGCCTTGCGTCCAGTACGGAAGCCGCCCGTGACTGGCGACTTGGAAAAGATGTCCTTGGAAGGGGACGGTAAAGATCCGAAGGAAAAAGGATCTTTGAAAGGATCGAAGGACATGGTGCTCCCGTCAGGATGGTACAGATAAAGGTATCAATTCTCACCTGCGCATGACGTGATCCGGATCGCCATTGGACCGGAAGGCTCCATGTGGCATTCTGTTGTGTTCTTGGTACAGGGTTGCGCCGTGTACGGGCGCTACAACAGGGAGACGTTGCGGGAAAAGGCGCCGGTGCCGGTCTTCACGCGCACCAGGTAAGCCCCGCGCGGAAGCCCCAGGCGCCTCTGGATGTCCGGCAGCCTGTACTCCTTGCGCCCGTGGCCCGATTCCCGATGCAGCAACCGGCCGTTCAGCGCATGGAACGAAAATTCGTGATCGCCTTTTTCCGCCACCACCAGGGCCATGCCGGAAATCCAGATGGACTGGTAGGCCGCGGGCCGGGGGGCCGTGGAGACGGTGAACGGAACCTTGCAGGTCCCCTTGTAGGAGATGCGCAGGATGCCCGGGTTGACTGGCTGACTGTACGCAGTGCCGGAATACTGCAGGACATACAATGCGCCGTCCTCGCCGTACATGGCCTGGATGAAGTTGCGCGGCGTCAGGAACACGCTCGGATTCATCTTGTAAGGGGTGCCGGCGACGGTCAGGTTGGCCGTGTCCAGCTTGGCAACGTAGATGGCATCGGTGCTGCCGGAATTTCCGAAGCCGGCCATGATCCAGGTGTTGTCGAAATGCGGCGGGAATTTGTCGTTCGATTTGAGGGAGGAATCGAAGCTGTAGATGGGTCCGCCGATGGCGACGTTGACGGGGCTGTTGAAGGTCGCTCCGACGGCGGGGGGCAAATCACGGACGCCGGTGTTGAAGGGCGAATTGTTCGTCGGAGCTTCGACGGAAACGTTGTGGCTCGGGCAGGTTTTCAGGTTGTTCTTATGGAAATACGGGAAGCCGCTGAAAATCGGCGTCCTGGTGATGTTGAATTCGTCGAACGTATTGGAGTAGTTCACCGTGCCCCAGGCCAGCCAGCGCTTGGTGGGATGCACGAAAATGGAGTAATTGCTCCTCTCCCCTTTGACATAAATCTCCGGCAGCACCTTGGCGGGATTGCGGTATTCTTCCGCCAAAGCCGTCCTGCCCTGCTTATCGAATTGGTCGGCCCAGTATTGCCCGAAATTCCCGCCGGGTATGCTGTACCCCTTCTGGCTGTCGTCCGGATGGATGCGGATGAATCCCCCGAACATGCTGGCGGTATTGGAGGCGCTCCACTCCGCGCTGCTGTCCTGGTTGGTGGCGTGCATGACGCTGCAGCTGGAAACGGTCAAGTCGTGGCTGTTGTTGCCGATGGCGATCCAAAGGTCCCCGTGTTTGTCGAATTGCATGGGCCCGCCGCTGTGCCACCTGTCGGTCTTGCTGCCCGTTATATCGATGAGGATCTTCTCCGAGGTCATGTCGAGGGTGTTGTCCGGCTTGACCACGAAACGCGAAAGCACCAGGCGACGGGGGGTCTGTTCCGTCATGTTCGCGCCCGACTTGGTCTTGTTGGGAGCGTACCACAGGTAGATCCGGCGATTGGCGGCATAATTCGGATCGATGGCCACGCCCATCAGGCCGTTGTCCTGGATGCCCCAGGTGGGAATGGTGCCCATGGTTTTGACCGACTTGGCGGCGCCGTCGTAGTATTTCACAAGCCCGGTGCGCTGCACGTAGAAGATGTTCGTATGGGAATAGCCGCCGGTATCGTCTTTCACCACCTGGATGTCCATCCGGGTCGGCTCGGAAAGCGTGCCATCGTCCTTGGCGCCCGCGGTGCCGCCCTTGTTGACCAGCTCGGTGAATTGGAAGTCGGTATTGGCCAGGGGAGCGCAATTGGGGTGGGAGGGTTGCGCCCATAGGGAAGTCGCGAGGAAAAGCGATTGGATGCAAATCCTTTTCCAAAACATGTGTCATCCTTCCCTTATCAGCCAGAGTTGGTGGCCGGTTCGACCGGGATCGCGGAAATTATGCGCAGTATGAAAGTACCCAAATTTTTCCAATCCTGCAGCATGCGCTTGGGAATTGAAAAGAAAGGGGTGACCGGCCCGGTCCCATCCGGATGCCCTGTCGATTAGGGCATCCGAAGGACATCCGGTAAGAAGGGAAGTCAGAGCAGGGAGACGTGACGGGAGAAGGAGCCGGTCTCGGTTTTCACCCGAACCAGGTAGGCCCCGCGGGGAAGTCCCAGGCGCTTCTGGATGTCCGGCAACCGGTATTCCGTGCGGCCATGGCCGGATTCCCGGTGCAGCAGCCGGCCGCTCATCTCATGGAAAGTGACTTCATGGTCGCCTTTCTCGGCCACTACCAAGGCCATTCCGGACACCCAGATGGACTGGTAGGCCGAGGGCAGGGGTTTCTTGGAGACGGAAACCGGAATCTTGCAGGAGCCTTTGTAAGTGACTCGCGTAACCCCGGGGTTGATCGGCGTGCCGTAGGTGCCGCCTGAATAGTTCAGGACATACAAGGCGCCGTCATCGCCGTACATGGCCTGGATGAAGTTGCGCGGCTTCGGAAACAAGTTGTTATGCAATTGGTAGGGGGTTCCTACAATGCTCAGATTGGAGGTGTCCAATTTGGCGATCCACCATGCATCGGCACTGCCGGAGTTCCCGAAGCCGGCCAAGAGCCAGGTATTGTCGAAATGGGGAGGGAATTTGACATCGGAAGCCAGGCTGGAGTCGAATTCGTAGATAGGGCCGCCGATAGCGACGTTTATCAGATTGTTGATTTTTCCGGGGATGGCGGGCGGCAAATCCTTGACGCCGGAATTCAAGGGTGAATTGTTCACGGGAGCGCTGGCCGTGATGGTATGGCTCGGGCAGGTTTTCGCGTTGTTGGCATGGAAATACGGAAAGCCGCTGAAAATCGGCGTCTTGGTGATGTTGAATTCGTCGTTGGTGCTTGCGTAATTCACCGTGCCCCAGGCCAGCCAGCGCTTGGTGGGATGCACGTAAATGGAGTAATTGCTCCTCTCCCCCTTGACATAGATTTCCGGGAGAACCTTGGCGGGGTTGCGATATTCGGCGGCCAAAGCCGTCTTGCCTTGCTTTTCGAATTGGTCGGCCCAATACTCCCCGAAATTCCCCTTGGGAATGCTATAGCCTTTCTGGCTGTCGTCGGGATGGATGCGGATGAATCCGCCGCGCATGTTCGCCGTGTTCGAGGATCCCCATTCCGCGCTGTTCGTGCTGTCGTTGTTGGACATGACATTGCAAGTCCCCGGGTCGAGATCCCTGCTGTTATTGCCGATGGCGAGCCACAGGTCGCCATGCTTGTCGAATTGCATCGGACCGCCGCTATGCCATTGGTCCGTTTTGCTGCCCAGGATCTCGATAAGCACTTTTTCCGAGGCCATGTCCAGGGTGTTGTCCGACTTGACGACGATGCGCGACAGCCGCAGAAGCCGGTTGTCGCTGTTCCTGTTGAGAGTGCCTCCGTTCCGATTCTTGTTCGGGCAATACCAGAAGAAGATTTGGCGGTTGACGCCGTAATCGGGATGCAAGGCGATGCCCATTAGGCCGTTGTCGTCCCAGCCCGGCGTGGAGATGGTTCCCATGGTCTTGACCGTTTTCGAAGCGCCGTCGAAGTATTTCACGGCCCCCAGGCGCTGCACCCAGAAAATGTTCGTATGGGAATATGCGCCGGATGCGTTTTTCACGACTTGGATGTCCATCCGGGTCGGCTCGGAAAGGCTGGCGTCGGCTGTGGCGCCGTTGGTGCCTCCCCTGTTGACCACCTCCGTGAACTGGAAGTCCGTGTTGACCAGGTTGGCGCAGCCGGGATGCGTCGGCACTGTTCCCATGCTCTGCGCCCACAAGGACGTTCCGAAGCCCAAGGCCAACGAACAGATACTTGCCCAAGTCCTGCTATCCATTCTTCTCCTCCATCGTCCGGCAGCCATCCCCCGGCAGCTTTCGAGACGAGCCCCCACTCCCGAATCCGACCCCGACCTATCTTGCCAAAATGGCGTCAAACGCCGATTTTGACGTGATACGACGGCAAGATGCTTGTGCACTTCCCGTCTCACGGTGATTCTAGCGTCGGCAGGACCCCCGGTACAGACCTAATCTAGGGGCACGGGTGGCATAGGATATGGAAACTTCTGCTTTTTGCTGCCTGGGGCGGTATCGGGATACAGCCAGCAGGCCACGCGATGACCGGGGCCCCCGGTCATCGGAGGGTATTCCTTCCGGCACCGGTCCATGACGAACGGGCACCGGGTGTGGAAATGGCACCCGGACGGGGGCTTGGCGGGATTGGGAACATCCCCTTGCAGGGGTTTTCCCGGCTTGCGCTTCCCGGGCACCGGCCGGGGGATGGAGGCGAACAGGGCCTGGGTATAGGGATGCAGGGGGCGGGCGAACAGCCCGGACTTGTCCGCCAGCTCCACGATGCGGCCCAGGTACATCACCGCCACCCGGTCGGCGATGCGGCGGATGACCCCCAGGTCATGGGAGATGAAGAGGTAGGTGAGGCCGAGCCCCTCCTTGAGGGAGGCGAAGAGCTCGAGGATCTGGGCCTGCACGGTGACATCGAGGGCCGAGACCGGCTCGTCGGCGACCAGGAATTCGGGCTCCACGGCCAGGGCCCTGGCGATGGCGATGCGCTGGCGCTGGCCGCCCGAGAACTCGTGGGGGTAGCGCCGGGCATGCTCCGGGAGAAGGCCCACCCGGCGCAGCAGGTCCTCGACGCGCTCCCGCTCCTGTCCGCGCCGCAGGCCGTGGATCCGCAGGGGTTCGGAG
>CBILQL010000001.1:0-29813 GCA_966238865.1 uncultured bacterium | reverse complement strand
GCCGCTTGCCCAGGAGATCCTTGATGGTGTCCACGGCGTAGTCCAGCTGGGCCGGATCGCCGGGGCCGTTGGAGAGGAACACGCCGTCGGGATTGCAGGCCAGCACCTCTTCGGGCTTGGCGTCCGCCGGGAAGCGCACCACCTCGGCGCCCAGGGTGCGGAGCTTGCGGAGGATGTTGTACTTGGCGCCGTAGTCGATGGCGGCGATGGTATAGCGCGGCTTGCGGTCCGGGATGGGGCGGAAGCTCAGGGCATGCTCCCGCTCCGACCAGTTCTCCGTGCCGGAGACCGTGACCTTGCGCACGAAATCGAAGCCGGAGAAGTCGGGCACGGCCTTGGCCTTGGCCACGGCGGCCCTGGCGTCCACCTCGCCGATCACGATGACGCCGTTCTTGGCGCCGGTCTCCCGCAGGATGCGCACCAGGCGCCGGGTGTCGATGCCGGAAATCCCCGGGATGCCCTGCGACTTCAGGTAGTCGGACAGCCGCACGGTCTTGCCGGCGGCGGCCTCGCCGGAGCCGGCCCGCCAATTGGAGGGGTAGTCGCAGACGTTCTTGACGATGAGCCCGGCGGCCTGGATACGCTTGCTTTCCACGTCTTCCAGGTTGATGCCGTAATTGCCGATCTCGGGATAGGTGAGGCAGACCATCTGGCCGGAATAGGAGGGATCGGTGAGGATCTCCTGGTATCCGGTCATGGAGGTGTTGAAGCAGACCTCGCCCGCGCCTTCCTTCTCGGCGCCGAAGCTTTCCCCTTCGAAGACGGATCCGTCCTCGAGCGCGAGTATGGCCTTCATGCCGCCCTCCCGCCGGACAGCGTATGGATTGCGTCAGGCCCCGGAAGCGCTCCCCGAAGCGGATGGGGCGGGGGAGTGGCCCGCCCATTCCGGTCGGGGCGGCGCCAGGACAAGGAAACGTTTCTCGGAGAGCACGGCGTCCAGCAGCTGGTCATGGGATTCCAAAGCTAAATTTTTCTGGCTGATTTGCACGTCGAAGCAGAGGCCTACCTTGGCCGCGTCCATCCCCGGCGGGGCGGACAGGTATTTGTCATAAAATCCCAAGCCTTTGCCCAGCCGTCCACCCCGGGGATCGAAGCAAAGCCCTGGAACCAGCACCAGATCGGGCGCCGGGGTCGTCCCGCTGTCCCGCAACTCCTCCCGGGGCTCCAGGATGCGGAAGGCACCTTCGGTCAAATCGGCGTCCGGGTCGACGATGGCGGCCATCCCCAGGCTCTTGCCCGGGATGCCCTCGCTGCCCGCCGGCCGGACATAGGGCACCAGCAGGGTCTTCCCGTCCGCGAGGATGCGGCGCAGGATGGGCAGGGTATCGAGCTCGTCCAGGGTTCCCACGAAGCAGGACACCACCTTGGCATGCCGGTAGCCGGGCCATTCGGCCAGGGTGTTGGCGATGGCCAGGGCCGCTTCGTCCTTGGCGGCGGCGGTGAGCCCCTGCACCTGCTCCCGGGCCCAGCGCCGCATGGCGTCCTTGTCCGCATGCCGTTTGTCCTCGGCCTCCTTGGCCTCCTCCACCGCGGCGATGGCGTCGAGCTGGGACTTCACCTCGTTCTGGATCTGGCCCACCTTGCGCTTGAAGCGCCCCAGGGCCTTCATGATGCGCCCCAGCTGCTTGGGCTCGACCAGGAGGATGATGAGCACGGCGATGACGCCCAGCTCGCCGAGGCCCAGGGAATCGAAAATCACGCCTCGGCCTCCGCCTTCTTCCTCTCCGACAGCGCGCAGATGCCGATGGAGAGGAGGTAGAGGACGAGGAGCGGCGCCGCCATCATGAGCTGGGATACGGGATCGGGGCCGGGGGTGAGCAGGGCCGCGACGATGAAGATGATGATGACGGCGTAGCGGAAGAAGCTCCACATGCCCTTGGCGGTGATGAGCCCCATGTTGCTGAGCACGAAGGCGGCCACGGGAAGCTCGAAGATCACCCCGAAGGCGAGCATGAACTGGCTGATGAAGGCGGCGAAGTCCCCTTGCTTCCAGCTCTGGGTGACGCCGCCCTGGGCGTAGTTGGCGAGGAAGGAGAGCCCGGCCGGAAGCACGGCGAAATAGGCGAAGGCGGCGCCCACGGCGAACATCACCACCGAGGAGAAGAAGGCGATGAGGAAGAGCTTGCGCTCGTTGCTGAACAGGGCCGGGGCCAGGAAGCGCCAGACATGCCACATGGTGAAGGGGATGGAAAGGATGGCGCCTGAGATCAGCGACATCTTGAGGCTGGTGACCAGGGTCTCCATCGGGCTCGTGGCGATGAAGCCGACCTCAAGATGCTGCTTGGTGATGGGCTGGGCCAGAAGGGCCCAGATCTTCTCCCAGTAGAAATAGGCCACGCCCGATCCCGCGGCCAGGCCGATGAGGATGCGGATGAGGCGGGACCGGAGCTCCTGCACGTGGTCCCAGAACGTCATCTCCGGGGCGCTATCCGGGAGGCTGGTCGGCGAGGGAGTCTGGGACACGGGGGAGGTCACGGGCAAGGCGGAAAGGAGGTTGATCCGGAAGCGTCAATCCGACCTTCGCCCTCCGTCCCGCCCGGGAGAAGAGGGCGAAAGCAAGGCGCTTTCTCAGCCCTTGGCGCCGGAATCCTGGGAGGTCTTCTGTTCGGGCTTGGCCAGGTTCTTGGCCTCGTCCTTGTCTTCGCCGGCCAGCGAGGACTTGAAGTCGCGGATGCCTTTGCCCAGGCCCTTGGCGATTTCCGGGATTTTCTTGCCTCCGAACAGCAGCACAACCACCAGGAAAATCAGGAGAAGTTCCATGGGTCCGATATGCGGCATGTGCGACCTCCGGAGAATTAGTCCACTCAAATATAGCAAAGGAACGCGGTTGCCGCTTCCGGAGCCTGGGCGGCGGCTTTGGGCTGTTGGGGGTGGTTTGAGGCCAGTCGGCCATTCTGGGGGTGAAGGCGGCGCTGGATGCGAACTGCGCTCAGGGGCGCGAACGGCGGCCCCAGGCCCGGCCCGTATTCGGGGCTTCCGGAGCACGGACTGCATTCCGTTCCGGCTTTTCGCCGGCCCGATCCGCCATGCGCTCCGGCTTGTCCACGACCCGCTCGACAGGCTTCTCCGCGGCTTTCTCCGGGGTTTTCTCTGACATCCTGTCACCGCTCCTGGCCAGCCAGGGCTCCAGCAGGAGATCCTCCTGCCATTTCATCCACTTCGCCGCATGCACGATTTTCTGCCGCGATCCCGCACCGGTCAAGGCCACATTGGTCAGCGTGGACTTGGTGGCCAGCAGGGAAGGGTCCAGGGCCAATTCATTGGCGATGCGATCGCGCACGGATTTGAGATGGGTCAGGACGATAGGGCTGGGGCTGGGCGTGGTCCGGCGGGGGATTTTCAAGGGCTGCGGCCATTGCTCCGCGGGCAGTTCGAGGGCCGCCTGGAGCGTTTCCATGAATCCCGCCTTGAACTTGGGATTGAGGCGGGAGGGAAGTCCCGGCAATAGGGGAGGATCGCCGGAGGGCGGCACGGCCAGGGAAAAACGCAGCAGCAGATCGGAAGGCAGGATCTTGTAACTGGGGAGATCCTGCGCCTTGGCGGCCGCGTCCCGGTATTTCCAAAGGGCCTGGAGCACCGCCAGCTGCCGGGGCGTCATCTTGGAGGAGCCTTCGATGCGCCAGCTGTTCTCGAGGTCCACCTCCTTCCTGGTGGCGGTGGCCTTCACCAGCTCGCGGCAGCATTCTTCATGCCAGGACAGCCGGTTCTTCTCCTGCAATTCCCGGGTCAGGGACTGGTAGAGGCCGGGCAGGAAGAACGTGTCCTGGGCCCCGTATTCGAGCATCCCCGCGGGCAACGGCCGCTGGGACCAATCGGCCTTCTGCTGGTCCTTCTTGAGGGTGATGCCGAAATAGGATTGCACCAGGGCCGCCAGGCCGAAGCCGGGCTTGCCCAGGAGCTGAGCCGCCAGCATGGTATCGAACACCTGGCGGGGACGGAATCCCGAGCTCTGGTAGAGCATGCGCAAATCGTAATCCGCGCCGTGGAGCACCAGGATTTTCCCGGACAGCCGGTCCAGGACACCCTGCAGGGGGATATTGCTGAGGGGATCGACGAGATAGCAGGTGTCGCCGACCAGGATCTGGATGAGGCAGATCTTGGCATAGTAGTGGTGCATGCTGTCCGCTTCCAGGTCCAGGAAGACGGTGTCCGTGCCATCGAGGACGCCCAGCAGCTTTTCCAGGGCTTCCTGGGTGTCGAGGTACTCGATGCCGTACTCGGGTTGCGAGGGAACGCTCATATCCGTTGCCCCGCAGTGAGCCTCGAAAGCACTGTATTCGTTGGGGATAAGATCATGTTATTCAAGTACTTAAGAAAAGCGGCGCCAGCCCGGAAATGGTCCGGGAGGCTTTTTCCAAAGGTACAAAATATCCCCCCGGCAGGGCGGAAAAAACCTGGCGCCATGAGTTCCTTTCAAGTCACCTGCCCATTTGCACAGCACCCTTTTTTTTAGATTTAAGAACCCCTGACAGAATGGGGGCGAAGGAGCGAGGCCGTGCGAGCGGCCTGCGGCCAAGGAGGATGGAGAATGGCATTGCGGGCGCTGACAGGCATCAAACCCACCGGTGAACCCCATCTCGGCAACTGGCTGGGTGCCATCAAGCCCGCCCTGGCCCTGGCTGAGAAATTCGACACCTACTATTTCATCGCCGATTACCATGCCCTGAACGCCGTCCACGACGCGGAGAAGATGCGCGGGCATTCCCGCAGCATCGCCGCTACCTACCTGGCCATGGGGCTCGATCCCCGGCGTTCGGTGTTCTATCGCCAGAGCGACATCCCCGAGATCCTGGAGCTGGCCTGGATCCTGGCCTGCTTCACGCCCAAGGGCCTGATGAACCGGGCCCACAGTTACAAGGACGCGGTGGCCAAGAACGAGGAGGCGAAGAACGATCCGGATTTCAACGTCAACATGGGTCTCTTCTCCTATCCCGTGCTCATGGCCGCTGACATCCTCATGTTCCGTGCCAACGTGGTTCCGGTGGGGCAGGATCAGAAGCAGCACCTGGAAATCGCACGGGACATCGCCGCCAGCATCAACCACGCCTATGGCGCCGACCTGTTCGTGCTGCCGGAGCCGCGCATCGACGATCAGGTGAAGATCATCCTGGGCCTGGACGGGCGCAAGATGAGCAAGAGCTACGACAATACCATTCCCCTCTTCCTGGAGGAGAAGGCCCTGCAGAAGCGGGTCAACCAGATCGTGACCAATTCCCAGACGCCGGAGGAGCCCAAGGACCCGGATCAAAGCTCGGTCTTCGCCCTGCACCGGCTGTTCGTGGAAGGCCCGGAGGAGGAACGCCTGCGGGTGACGTATCGTGCCGGCGGCATGGGCTGGGGAGCGGCCAAGAAGGCGCTTTTCGAAGCCCTGAACGCCAGGCTCGCGGGCCCGCGCCGGGAATACCAGCGCCTCATGGCCGATCCGGGCCACCTGGATGCGACGCTCCGGCAGGGGCGGGACCGGGCCCGGAGCGAGGCCGCGCCCTTCCTGCAGCGGATCCGGAAGACCATCGGAATCGAATGAACCAACGACATCGACGCCAATCGAAAAACGAGGAGACGCGACCATGAGCTTCGTACTTCCCACGGGGGCCCAGGCCCCGGATTTCAAGCTTCCCGGCCATACCGGGGGCACGCACACCTTCGCGGACGTGAAGGGCGCGAAGGGCACCTTGATCTTCTTCACCTGCAACCATTGCCCCTACGTGGTGGGCAGCGAGGATCGCATGGTGGCCCTGTTCGACAGGCTGAAGAGCCTGGGCATTTCCATGACCGCCATCCACAGCAACGAGACCAAGGATCACCCCGCCGACGACTTCGATCACGTGAAGGCGCGCATGGCCGAGAAGGGCTTCGGCTGGCTGTCCCTCCGGGACGAGTCCCAGTTGGTGGCCCGGTCCTACGGCGCGGAACGCACCCCGCATTATTTCCTCTTCGGCCCGGACGACCGGCTCGTCTACAGCGGACGCATGGACAACAGCCCCCGCGACGCGTCCAAGGTGCAGACCCGCGAATTGGAGGAGGCGGTCGAGGACATGTTGGCCGGCCGCCCGGCGCGCCTGGACCGCACCGACGCCATCGGCTGCAACGTGAAATGGTGGGACAAGGAGAAGCACTGGATGCCGGCGGAAGCCTGCGACCTCGACTACCTGTACCAGCGGGATCCGGCCTTGGGGATGATTTGAATCGCGGCGGAGAGGATGCGCTCCTCTCCGCCGAATCGGACCGGAGGAGTTCATCCATGTCCCGTCTTCCTTCCGAAAGACCCAAGGCGCCTGCATATTCCGTGCGCCAGGAATCGAACCTCCATAACCGCTTCGAATCCACCGTGGTGGAATGGGAGGAGGGGGTGGAGCTGCCGCAGACGCTGCGCATCCACGAGGAGCGGGCGAAGTCGATCCTCTCCGCGAACGAGAGTCCGGACATCCCCTTCCGATACAGCGTCAATCCCTACCGTGGTTGCGCGCATGCCTGCGCCTATTGCTTCGCGCGTCCTTCCCACGAATACCTGGGGTTGGGCGCGGGCACGGATTTCGACACCCAGATCTACGCCAAGGTGAACGCCGCCGAGCTGCTCCGCAAGAAGCTGTCTTCGCCCTCCTGGGCGGGGGAGGCCATCACCTTCTCCGGGGTCACGGATTGCTACCAGCCCGCCGAGCACAAGCTGGGTTTGACCCGCGCCTGCCTGGAGGTGTGCCGCGACTTCGCCAATCCCGTGTCCATCATCACCAAGTCCACCCTGGTCCTCCGGGACCTGGAGCTGATCGCCGACCTGGACCGGGCCGCCGGAGCGGGGGTGGTGATTTCCATCCCCATCCTGGATGCCCGCGTGGCCCGCGTGATCGAACCCTTCGCGCCCCCGCCGGAGCTGCGCTTCCGGGCGTTGGAGAAACTGAGCCGGGCCGGACTGCCCACCGGCATCTCCCTGGGCCCGGTCATTCCCGGCCTCACCGACAGCGACATCCCGGCCCTGCTGGCCCGCGCGCGGGAAGCCGGGGCCACCTTCGCCTTCTACGTGCTGCTGCGCCTGCCCGGCGCGGTCAAGGACGTGTTCCTGGAGCGGATCCGCCGCGACCTTCCCGACCATGCCGGCAAGATCGCGCACCATATCCGGGAGACCCGGGACGGCGAATGGTACCGCTCCCAATGGGGATCGCGCATGCGCGGCTCCGGCAAGATGGCGGACATGGTGGAGCAGATCTTCTCCGTGCACGCGCGCCGGTTGGGATTCGACGCGGGGGAGAAGTTGCGGGCCCTGGAGGGGCGGGGCCGGGCCTCGACGGCGGGAGTCACGATGCGGGACGGCCTGGCGGACCTGGAAGCCCTGCAGGCGCGCGGGGCGGCCGGTCGCGGCGCGAAGGCCGGGAAGCCGCGCCCGGCATCGGACCAGTTATCGCTTTTTCCGGACTGATCGCTTTCCCAGCCAGGTCCGGCCGGGTCGGGTATCCTGCCGGTTTCAGCCCGGCTTGCGGAAGCAATAGACCCCGTAGGTCCAAAGCCGCCGTTTCAGGGTCCGGTATTGGTGGAAGGTGGCGTAGGCGTTGCCGAGCTTCTCCTCGCTGGTGAGGCCGAGCTTGCGCAAGGCCCAGCGCCAGGGGATGAAGAGGAGACCGAAGCGGTAGATGGCCAGGGCATGGGGCAGCACGTCGGCGCTGATATCCTCCGCGTGCAGGGTTGCGAATCCCGCGTTTCGCGCCCAGGCCTCCAGCTCTTCCACGGTGCAGAGGTGGGGCACCGCCCAGCCGGACAGGAAGCGGGCGTAGTCCTTCGCCAGGGCCGGATCCATGGGCCCCTGCGTGCGGAAGCCGTCCGCGAGGATGAGGCGGCCGCCGGGCTTGAGCAGGGAATACATCTCCCGAAGCCAGGCGGCCTTGTCCGGGGCATGGTCGAAGCTTTCCAGGGCCCAGACCACGTCGAAGGATTCCGGCTTGAAGGCGGGGAGGGTGAAATCGTTGGCGGCGAATCGCGCTCCCGATGCCTTGCCCCGGGCCGCGTAGCCGCGGGCCAGGCGAGCCTGGCTTTCCATCAAGGTGATGCCCACGCAGCGGCAGTGCGCGTTCCGGGCCAGCCAGATGGAGGAGCCGCCCACGCCGCACCCGGCGTCCAGCACCTGGAGAGGCGCGGCGCCGGCGCCGCGGTCGTCCAGCAGGCCGGCCAGGCGTGCCATATAGCGCACGAGGTTCTCGGTGGGGTTTCCGCCCTTCGGCAGATCGCGCTCGAAACCGTAATGCATGTGATGATGCCAGTCGGCTTCGTAATACTTGAGATAGTCCTCGGTGGCCGCGCGGTAATAGCGCCGGACTTTGTCCTTCACGGCCCGGGAAGACGCGGAGTCCAAGGCGGTTTCCAGGGCGGCGGATTCAGGCATGCAACTCCTCCACGTAGGCGGCGATGCGCCGCAATCCTTCCGCGAATTCCGCTTCCGGCCCCAGCAGGCTGACGACCAGGTGCAGGCGGCCTTCCTCCTCCTCGAAGCCGAAGAGGTGGCCGGGATGGACGTAAACACCCCGCTCCAGCAGGCCCAGGGCGAAGGCATCCTCGTCCGGGGCATCCCCGCGGGCGGAGCCCGGGGAGGGGGGGAGATCGGCAGCGAGCACCAGGGACCATCCCGCCTCCGGGACCAGGGCCCGGAGGCGTGCCGGCGCTCCTCCCGGCGAGGCGCTTCCTTCCGGGAGTAGACGCCGGGCCGTGGACAGGTTTGCCCGCAGGCGGGTCAGGATGGGGGCCCGCAAGGCGGGGGCCCGGGCCAGCAGGTCGGCGCAGGCCTCCTGCACCGGCGTGTTCACCGACAGGTATGCGTCGGCGATCCATTCGAGATGCTCCAGGGCGGCGCGCACCGCCGCCGGATCCCCCTGGGCATGGATCCAGCCGAGCTTGAGCTGGGGCAGTCCGGCCAGCTTGGACAGGCCGTTCAGGGTGAACACGAGGGGCCCGTCCGAGACCACGGGACGGGTGCGGCCGCCGGCCAGGAGGTATTCGGAGAAGACCTCGTCGACGATGAGGGCCAGGCCATGCTCCCGGGCCAGCTCCAGGTAGACGGCGATCTCGGCGGGATCGGCGGCGTGGCCGGTGGGATTGTTCGGGGTCACCAGGATGAGGGCCCGGGTGCGGGTGGAGACGATGCGGCGGAGGAAGGCGGAATCGGCGCGCCATCCGGATCCGGCACCGGCGCCATCGCCGCGGAGACCCCGCCCCTCGTCCTGACGACCCCGGCCCTCGTCCCGGCGGTCACCGTAACGCAGCGGATAGCGGACCAGGGACACGTGGTCCAGCTCGGCCAGGGCGTCGAACAGGGGGTAGGTGGGCGTGGGGATGAGGACTTCGTCGCCGGGGTCGCAGAGCAGCTTGAACAGGAAGCCGTAGGCTTCGGAGGTGCTGGCGGTGAGGAGGATGTGGTCGGGGTCCGCGCCGCCGAGGTAGGCGGCCACCGCCTCCCGGGCGGACCGCGATCCGCGCGGGGACGGATCGTAGCGGAGCACGGAGTCGCGGGCCAGCAGGGAGGGGAGATCGGCAGGGTAGGCGATGCCGGCGGCGGTGGGATTGGTGCGGGTGAGATCGAGGACCGGCGCGCCCGAGGCCTCGCGCGCCGCGCGGGCCGCCCATAGCGGACTATGCTCCGTAGGGCGGGAGAAGCGTCGGGAGAACAAGGGCCGGTCCTCGGAGCCCGTTCAGGCTTTGGCTGGAACGGGGAAGTGGCCGGCTTTGCGTAGATTCCCGGTGATGCGCGCGGCGCTGTGGCTGCGGTTGAGGCAATAGAGATGGATTCCGGCGATGCCGTTCTTCAGCAGGTCTAGGCATTGGTTCGTGGCGTATTCCACGCCGCGATCCACCACGTCGCCGTTCCGGCCGTCGCCGAGGGATGCCACCAGGCTGTCCGGGATGGCGCAGCCGGAAAGCTCCTTGAAACGACCGAGCTGGCCGATTTCCAGCACCGGCATGATGCCGGCCACCAGGGGCATGGTCACTCCGGCCTTGAGGGCCTTGTCCCGGAACCGGTAGAAGGACTCGTTGTCGAAGAACAGCTGGCTGACGGTGAACTGGCCGCCGTTGTCCTGCTTGAGCTTGAGGTAGGCGAGGTCCTGCTCGAGGCTCGCCGCCTCCACGTGCTTCTCGGGGTAGTAGGCGCAGCCGATATTGAGGCCGTATCGGCCCTTGATGAAGGCGATGAGATCGGAAGCGTGGGCGAATCCCTCGGGATGGGGCTTGAAGGCCTTGTCGCCCTTGGGCGGATCGCCGCGCAGGGCCAGCACGTTGCGGACGCCGGAAGCCTCCAGGGACGAGAGGATCTCGCCGATCTCGGTCCGGCTGTGGCCTACGCAGGTGAGATGGGCCATGGTTTCGATGCCGAGCTCGCCCTGGATGCGCGACACCAGGTCGACGGTCTTTGACCGCGTGGATCCGCCGGCGCCGTAGGTCACCGAGATGAAGTCCGGGGACAGCTTCGAGATTTCGCCCAGGGTGCCGTACAGGGTACCCCAGCCCGCCGGGTTCTTGGGCGGGAAGAGCTCGAAGGACAGGGTCGGAATGCCCCGGCTGAGGCGGTCGAAGAAGCCCATGGTATGGGTTTGAATCTTAGCAATTAAGTACTTTCCTTGCCAGCCGAAGGCCTTCGACGGGGCCGGGAAGGAAGAGATCGAAGCCATGAAAATCCGCGTGCTCTGGGGAGCCCTGATTGCCAGCGTCCTCCTCGCCGTGATCAACAATCTCGTCAACGATTCCGCCGTGGCCTGGGTGGGCAGCCCGGAGATCCTGCCCAAGCCGGAGGGCTGGCCGTCCCTGGGCGCCATGGACGGCATCGCCGCCGGATTCAAGGTGGCCTGGAAGGGATTCCTGGCCCACAAGGCGATTATCCTCGGAGTGATCGCCGTGCTGGCCGCCGCCATTGCCTATGCCCGGAAGACCGGGGGCGCCGCGTCGCCGATCCTGCTCTCCGCCTTCCGCATCGGCCTCGCCGTCATGTTCCTCGCCGCGGCCTGGCCCAAGTTCTCGGACCCGGCGGATTTCGCCCTGCTGGTGGCGCAGTACCAGTTCCTCCCCGCCTTCCTGGTGAATCCCTTCTCCCTCTGGCTCTCGTCCTTCGAGATCGTGGTCGCCGTCGGCCTCCTCCTGACGCCCTGGGAGCGGGAGTACTCGGCCCTGACGGGCCTGCTCATGGTCATGTTCATCATCGCCCTGGCCCAGGCGCTGGCGCGCGGCCTCGGCATCGCCTGCGGCTGCTTCGACATCGCCGGCGCCGCCGACGCCGGCGAGACCTGGTTCTCCCTGATCCGCGACGTGGTGCTGCTGCCGGTCACCCTTTGGATGTCCGCGGCCGGCGGACGCCGCTGGTTGTGGCATTTGCGGGAACGCTGGTAAGGTACCGGGCAATTCCCGCGTCAGCGGGCCGTCGTCCCGGAAAACCTCCGCGGCCGGACGCCCAGAAGCGCACCCCAGGCGTTATATTTGCAGCGGACGCGCCTGTGCCGCCGCACTTGCGCATCCGCCAATGCGGCGGATGGCTGCAACGGGCGCCGCCGGCAGCCACGGAGGGGAATTCTGAGAACATCGCATGGGATGGGGCTCCTGGCTGCGGCCCTCGGCCTGGGATCTTTTCCTCTCGGGCTCCGAGGGATATACCCACTACCGGGCCGCGGACCTCAACAAGATCCTGGTGCTCATGGAGAAGACTACCAAGGAGCAGGGATTCAACCCCTACCAGGTGAACCAGTTCGACGGCCACCCCCAGACTGCCCTCATGGTGGGATGGAAGAACCGCCATTGGAGGCTGGGATTGGAGACCGAGTTCTGGGTCGAGAAGTTCCACCAGGATGAGGTGCCTTTCGACCTGAAGGAGGCGGGACGATCCTACCGCGTCTCCTGCGCGACGTTGCGGGACCCGAATTACGTGAGCGACAGGCTGTATGGCTGCGTGGATGCGAAGGAGACCTTCAATTTCCTGCCCATCACGGCCCAGGTCTCCTACGGCACCGATCTCGGCCGGCATTTCCGCATCGAAGGCGGCTATGGGCTGGGGATCATGGCCGGTTCGGCGACCATCGAGCTGAACTCGGAGTATTTCGGCGAGGGAGCCATCCCCAACGACAATACGCGCTTCGACGTGTGGCCGGGAATCAACCCGGTGCAGAAGGTGTTCGCCGACCTCGAGTACCTGCCCTGGCGGTTCCTGGGGTTGAATACCCGCTTCGGCTGGCGCTACTCGGGGTTGCAGGGCTTCGAGCTCCGGAACCGCGAAGGCACCTCCAAAATCTTCCAGGTCGTCTTCCCGGACGCCGAGGAGGGCGCGCGCCTCTACATCCAGAAATACTCGAACCCGGCGCTGCCGGACGAGATCTATGTCGGCACCGAAGAGAACGCCGCGAAACGCGCCAAGGCCGATCAAAGCAAATTCCACCTGGTCCAGGGGGACTTCACCGGGTGGTTCGTAAGCCTCAAGATCAACCTGTACTGGAGGGATCTATGAACCGGTATTCGCATGCCCCGGGATCGGATGCGCTGCGGCGGCTTCCGGCCGCCCTGCGCCGCCCGGCGTCCGGCCTGCTCCGTTTCGGGATTGCGACGGCGTTGCTCGCGGCCGCGGGTTGCGGGAAGAGCGGCGACGTCACGGGCGGACCAAAGGTCGATTACGACGCGGACACCACCGCTTTCGTCGCCCCGGACCCCGCCCTGCCGACGGACACCTTGCGCCTGGCCTCCCTCAACATGAGCATCGGCTTCCCCGTGGCCCAACTGCTATTCCTGCGGATGGACGAGCCCGCCGTGGCCTACGATGCCATCCAGGAGATGTACGGCCAGTTCAAGAGCGGATATCCGGCCGAACGCGTCAAGGCCATGGCCCGCGAGATCGTCGCCGAGGACCCGGACGTCGTGGGCCTCCAGGAGGTGATGACCATCTGGGAGTCGGGCGTCCTGGTGAACGACTTCCTGGCCGAGCTGGTGCGCGCCGTCGACTCCCTGGGCGGGCCCGCCTATGCCGCGGTCGGCACCGTCCTCAACGACACCGTCCTGACGGGGCGCAAGGGGGACAGCAGCATCACCGTGCGCTTCCGGGAGGGGAACGCCTTCCTGGTGAAACCCGGCTTCGACATCCTCGATTCCGCCCGCGAGATGTACTACAACCTGCTCCCGCTGGACACCCTGGGGACCGTGACGGAGCGTGCCGTCGATCTCCTGAAGCTCAGGAGCCCGCGCGGCGTCGTGTTCCAGGCCTTCAACACCCATCTCGAGGTGATCACCAGCTACCGGAAAAGCCAGGCTTCGGAGCTGGTGATCTTCGCCGACAGCGTCCAGGAAAGGTCGCAGCGGGCAGGCGCCTCCCGGGGCAGGCTCCAGGTGGTTCTCGGGGACCTGAATTCGGCGCCGGGGACGGAGGGCCACAAGGCGCTCCTGGACGTCGGGTTCGCCGACACCTTCGACGCCTCGGTAGCCGAGGACGAAGGCTTCACATGCTGCGTGGAGAACGCCGAATTGTCGGACACGACGGCGACGTTCAGCAACCGGCGCATCGACTACGTCTTGGCCCGGGGCCTGGTGGGCCGCGTGCTCAGCCGCACCCGGGTCAAGGGCGCGTTCACCGCCGCGGACGGGAAATCCTTCCTGGCCTCCGACCACCGCATGGTGGTGGCCCATATCGTCGCCCAATGATCCCCCGCGCTACCGGCGGCCCCCGGTGAGGCCGCCGGGGTGAGCCCGCTCTACGACCCCATCCGCAGGCGCGAGGTGCCGGCCACCCCCGAGGAGGCGGTGCGCCAGGCGGTGCTGCGCTACCTGATGGAAACGTTGCGGGTGCCTCCGCGGCTCATCGGGGTGGAGTTCTCCCTGTCCTCCCTGGTGCCCGGAGACTTCAGGCGGGTGGACATCGTGGTCTGGAAGCCGGGCGCCGGGGCGCTGGCCCCCTGGCTGCTGGTCGAGTGCAAGGCCCCGGGGGTGCGCCTCGACGACGACGTGGCCCTGCAGGCGGCCCATTACCTGGCCAGGGTGCCTTGCGAATACGTGATGATCACCAATGGACCCGTGACGCGGTACCTGGAGAGGGCGGGGGAGGGGTACCGCCTCGCGGGCGCCCTGCCTTATTACGCCGCCGGGACGGCATGAGCGGACGGAGCCGCCCATGCCCGCGATTCAATCCCTCAGGATGCCGAACAGGGTCACGGGAATGGAATAGGCCTCATGCGTGGCCAGGGGATTGCTCCCGTCGTACCCGCCGACGATGTGGGCCTTGCCTCCGATGAGCCCGCCGGCCAGCCAGGACCTCGCCGAAGGCGCCGACGAAACCGGCGTGAAGGTGTCGGAAACCGGATCGTATTGCTCGCAGTCCGAGATCGCGCTGGTCCGGTTCCCGGCGAACATGTAGATGAGGCCGTTCGCGACCACGGTCGCCTGCGCATAGCGGGGCCTGTCCATGGGCGTCAGGGTGCTCCACGTCGACGAGACGGGAACGTAGGCCTGGTTCAGCGCCGACGGGCTGCCGGCGGACGTCACTCCCCCTATCAGGTAGAACTTGCCGCCCACCTCGGAGGCGGAAAATCCGTACCGTGCGGTGGGGAGGGCGGTGCCCGCGCTCCAGGAGTTCCCGGCGATGTCGTACACTTCATGGGACGTGGTCTCGACCCCGGTGGCATTGGGGTCGCCGTCCAGGACGTGGATTTTCCCCGCGTAGGAGACCGTCCTGTGATCCATGCGCGCCATGGACAGGGAAGCCATGGTGCTCCAGACGTTCGTCCCCGGATCATAGCGGTAGACGGAGGATTTGGTGCTCGAGTTGTCCCGCCCGCCGATGGCGTACAGGTAACCGCCGGCCTCGGTCAGGGTGAGGTTGGACAAGGAGGCCGGCATGCCGGCCAGGGTGGTCCAGGCGTTGGTGGCGGGGTCGTAGGACTGGTGCGTGTCGTAGAAGGTCGCGCCGCTCGCCCGACCGCCTACGATGTGCAGCTTCCCGGCCAGCACCGCCGAGGCCAGGCTCAACCGCGCCGGGGAAAGGGATGTCTTGACGTTCCAGGGTGAAGGGGATTCCGAGCTGATCCGGACCCCGGTGCTGCTGAATCCCGAAGGGGTCGTGGAGCTCGTGGTGAAGAGGATGGCGGAAGCCGCGGCGGCCGCGTCGGTGGCCGCGGTGATGGCCGCGTTCACCTGTTCCGGCGTCGCGGATGCGTATTTCAGCTCGATGAGAGGCTGGAGATGCCCGTCCTTGGAGCCGATATCCACCCGCAGCCCGTCGGCGGCCTCCAGGACCAGGCCGTGGAAGGGGCCTGACGCCAGAAGGGAATCCAGGTCGATGCGGAGGATTTTTTCGCCGTCCGCGGTCGTCACGCCGACCTCCGTCCAGGGATCCAGATCGTCGTAGACGAGGTCTCCGCTCGCGACATCCAGCTCCGGGGCCGGTACGGCGCTTTCCAGGGCGAACACCTTGAGCGTTCCGGAAGCATGGACGCTGTCGAGGTAAAGCGTCAGGTTCGCTCCGGTTGTCGAGGAAAGGTCCGTGCCGCCCGTCTGATAGAGGATCCAGGCCTTGCTTCCGCTGTTCCCCACTTCGAGGAGCGGATCCAGGTTGTTGCCGGTATTGGCTATCTCCCCGTCCTTGTGCGGGAAGAGATGCTGGACGAGGTCGGCAGGGAGGGCCTGGTTCGTCGCCAGCAGGGTTCCGAGCAGGAATGCCCGCCAGGATGGGGTTCCAGTAAATGCCATTCGTAGGCTCCGTTGATTCCGGACCGGTGCATCCGGTCCGCGGCGATCCTACCCGGGGTGGGAGCCCGGTTCAATTCCCTTCCGGGGGAATCCCTGCACACATTGAGCGCACCCTTCAAAGCGCGCTTTTCTGGAGCACGAAGAATTTGAGGTAGCGGCCTTCGGGGAACGAGAGGTGGTAGGGATGATCGAAGGGCTGCTCCCGCGAATCCAGGACGCGCAACGAGCATTTCGCCAGCACGCCGCTCTGGTGCAGGATCTTGATGAAGGTGCCCTGATCCACATGGGAAGTGCAGGAGGAGGAGACGAGGATGCCCTCTTCGGGCAGCTTCTCCAGGGCCAACTGGTTGAGGCTGGTATAGGCCTTGATGGCGTTGGGCAATTGCCTGCGGTTCTTGGCGAAGGACGGGGGGTCGAGGAGGATGAGATCGAAGGCGCCCTTCTCCAGCCCTTTCAGGTGGTCGAACACGTCGGCGGCGACGAAGTCCCCCTCCGGCGCGGGGAACCCGTTCAGCGCGAAATTCCGGCGCGCGAGCCCGATCGCCGCCTTGGAGATGTCCACGCTCACCACCCGGCGGGCCGCCGAGGCGGCGTACACCGAGAAGCCGCCGGAATAGCTGAAGCAATTGAGGACGCTCCGGCCGACGCAGAAGCGGGTCAACGCCTTGCGATTCTCGCGCTGGTCGAGGAAGAAACCCGTCTTCTGGCCTTCCATCACGTCCACGACGAACCTGAAGCCCTGCTCCCGGATCTCCGTCTCGCGCACGGGCGCCCCGTGCAGGAGCGCCGGGGGCAGGGGTTCCAACCCTTCGGCCCGCCGGGCGCCGACGTCGCTGCGTTCCACCACCGAGGCTGGCGAATGGGCTTCCAACAGGCCCTGCAGCACCAGGGGTTTGAGCGCCTCCATGCCGGCGGTATGGAACTGGACGGACAGGACGCCGGCGTAGCGATCGACCACGAGTCCGGGCAGTCCGTCGGCCTCGCCGAAGACGGCGCGGTAGGCGTCGGTGTCCGGCGGCAGCCAGGCTTCCTTGCGGCGGCGGAGCTCCCGGAAACGCCCTTCGAAGAATCCCGCGTCCACGGCCTCGTCGCGACGCGTGAGCAGCCGGATGGCGATGTCGGTGCGGCTGTTGTAATAGCCCACGCCCAGGAACCCTTTTCCCGCCAGGACGCGGACCAGGGATCCGTCCGGGACCTCGGGTTTTCGGGCCAGGGCGCCGGAGAAGATCCAGGGATGGCCGGCCAGGATGCTTTTCGTCCGATCGGCATTGATCTGGACAGTGGGGATTTCCATGGGGAGGCGTCAACGTAGCAAATTCCCCGGGGCCCCGGGGAGGCGTCAACGCGGCAGGGAGGAATCCTGCGGAGCGGCGGATTTTGCGTCCGGCGACCAGTCCTCCTTGCCTTCGGCGCCGGGGTCGCCCAGCTTCCTGGCCAGTTCGGCCTCGGCCTTGAGGATGCCGTGCGGGTGGGTGGCCTCCTTGATCATCCAGGCCCTCAGCTCCGGGATGGACAGCCACTGCGTGTTGTTGTCGCTGGTATAGAAGAACCCGTCCGGGCATTTCCGTCCGTTCCCGATGCGGCGGGGGTCCTTGTCCCATCCGTTGATGGAGGGCAGGATCTTGTAATGGGATTTGTACTCCCAGGTATGCTCCGCGTCCTCGACGCTGATCATCTGCTCGTGCAGCTTCTCCCCGGGGCGGACACCGATGATCCGGAGCTTCGCGCCGGGGGCGCAGGCCTGGGCGATGTCCGGAAGCTTCATGGAAGGGATCTTCCGCACGTAGATATCGCCGCCCACGGCATTGGCCAAGGCGTGCCAGACCAGCTCCACGCCCTGATCCAGGGTGATCATGAAGCGCGTCATGCGCGTGTCGGTGATGGGGATCTCCCTGGTGCGGGCCAGGGACAGGAAAAGCGGGATGATAGAGCCGCGGCTGCCCATCACGTTGCCGTAGCGGACCACGGCGAAGCGGGTTTCCCCGTGGCCTCCGTAGCTGTTGCCGGCGACGAAGAGCTTGTCGGAGCAGAGTTTGGTGGCGCCGTAGAGGTTCACGGGATTGCACGCCTTGTCGGTGCTGAGCGCCACCACGCGCTTCACCTTTTGGTCGATGGCGCAATCGATGATGTTCATGGCGCCGTTTATGTTCGTCTTGATGGCCTCGAACGGGTTGTATTCCGCGGCCGGGACTATCTTGACGGCGGCGGCGTGGATCACGAAGTCGATGCCGCTGAAGGCGCGGTGCAGCCGCTCCTTGTCGCGCACGTCGCCGATGAAGAAGCGGATCAGATCCTTCTTGGGGTGGTTCTTGAAGGCGTTGGCCATGTCCCATTGCTTCATCTCGTCGCGCGAATACACGACGACGCGGGCGGGGGTGAAGCGTTCCAGGGTCATCCGCAGGAACTTCTGGCCGAACGAACCTGTTCCTCCCGTCACGAGAATCGATTTGTTGGTCAGATCCATGAACTCTCCGTTCCCTCGCTCCATGCTCATTTTCCTAGGATAGCATGCCCGTCGATCCATCCGCTACCGGAGACTGCAGAGGCCCGCGTCCGCCGGGATTGAGGAAGTTGGGGAAGGGGCGGCCGCCCTCAAAAAACCTAAGCGGGGAACCGCCATCCCGCGGGCCCGCCTCGCGCGTTGAATTCCAAATCCCCGATTTCATAGAATGGATGGAATTCATTGGAATGGTACCCATCCCCATGGGAGGCGCATGGAACCCCTGATATCGGTATTGCTGGTTTCCGGCGGGAACGGGACGCGCGGCGAATCCCGTTCCGCCGCGAGCTTGAGGCGTTCGCGGCATAGGAACCTGCAGTTCATAGAGGTCGCCTTCCCGCCCGGCGCGGGTTCCAAGGAAATCTCGGAGGCGCTGCAATCCGGGATGGCGCGGGCCGAAGGGGAGTTCGTGTACGTGGCCCCGGACAACGTGGACGTGGACGAGGGCATGCTGGATCGCAGTGTGGGGATATTCGGCGCGTCGGAGGAGCTCGACCTCCAGGTCGTGGCCTGGGCGGCCCGCCTGGCGGACGGCGGCGGCAGGGTGGTCGGGGAGATCCTCACGGCAGCGGCCGACATGGCCGACTTCGACTCCGCCACGAGGGCTTTCCCGGCCCTCCGGGATCCGGGCCAGCTGCTTGCGCTCTTCGTGATGCGGCGCGCCTTCCTGCAGACGGTGTGCGAATACATGGACGCCTTCTCCCTGGAATCCCCCGCGGACTTCTCGGCCCTCTTCTTCAACACCTTCTACGAGCGTAAGGAGAACAGCTGCGTGCACAAGACCCGGCTTCCCCAGCTGACCATCCACCCGCCGTCCGTGGCAGCGCCGGCCATGCTCCCGGGGGAGGCGCGCGCCGCGGCGCCGGCCGACGACCTCGCCGTGAAGGAGGCGCTCCTCACCTACGCGGACAGGCTGGAACGCGATCCCTACGACAGGGTCTCCATCCTGGGGAGCGCCGACCTCCTCCGCCAGATGGGGGACTCCGACACCGCCCTGTCCATGCTGGCCCATTACCTGGACCGGAACTCCGGGGACGCGGAGGTCCGCGGGATGGCCGAAGGCATGGGCTGGAAGGGGAATGCCGGGGGCGAGGCCAAGCACGCCTCCGCCCCCGTTCCGCGGCCCGTAACCACCGGCTGGTCCGCGGTCCCGGGTAATCCTTTCGCGCGGGAGAAGGTCTACGCCACCTACGAGGAGGCGCGGCCCCTGGTGGAGAGCGTCTCCGGATGGCTCCTCGAAGGGCAGGAGAAGTTCCTCTTCGAAATGGCCAAGGCCGTTCCGGAGGGTGGCCATATCCTGGAGATGGGGGCGGACCGGGGCCGGTCCACCAGCGCAATGGCCCTGGCCTGCATGGGCAGCGACAAGCGCATCTATTCCATCGACACCTTCTGCGGCAACGACGGCATCATGGGCAAGTCCCACGACTTCTACCAGGAATGTCTCGGCAACCTGAAGCGGTTGGGCGTGGAGGGGCATTGCGAGGGCCTCAAGGGGTTCACCTACGACGTGCTTCCCACCTGGTCGTCGCGGCCCATGCTGGATTTCGTCTTCATCGACGCGTCGCACGAATATATCGACGTGCTCAAGGATTTCGAGCTGATCTACCCCTTCGTCAAGGACGGCGGCTGGATCGCCTTCCATGACGTGGAGCCCGGGTGGCCCGGCCCCTGGCGGGTCTGGCTCGAGCATGCCGGCCCGCTGCTGGCCGATCACAGGCAGGTCGAAACCCTCACCTGCGGGCGCAAGGTGCCCGGCCGCCCGTTCGCCCGCGGGAGGACGCGCCTCGGCTTCTCCTTCGCCTCGCATTGGATCGACGAACTGTCCCGGACCTACCGGGAAGGCGGCGCCCTTTTCCAGGCCATGCGCGACAGCCTGGGGTTCGCCTCGGCCCCGGCCGCCGAGCGCGGACGCATCCTGCAGCAGGAGCTGATCATCGGCCGGCTGCCCGAGGCTCTGGCGACCACCCTGCGCTGCATGCTCGGGAAGGACGCGGCCATGGACGGCCACCTGCACCTCTGGAACGGCATCCTGCTCCTGGCCCAGGACAAGCGGGACGAAGCGAGGGTCGAGTTCCAGGAGGCCACGCGCGTGTCCTATCCCGTGCACCCCGATCAGGCATCGCATCACCTCTCCCGTTCCGGCGGGGACTCGGGCGGAGCGCCGGCGCGGGCCCCGCGCGGCGCGGACCCCGCCGGGGAAGCCCGCGCGGAATCCGCTACCGGGGGCGGGGGCGGGTACTACGGGAAGGATTACTTCCGGTGGCAGAAATCGGTGGGAGCCTTCGGCGGCGCCGCGAACCTGTTCAAGTTCCGGGACCACGTCAAGACCGGCGATACCGTGATAGACTTCGGCAGCGGGGGAGGGTACCTGCTGCGCAACCTTCCGGGGGCGGCCAAGCTGGGCGTGGAAATCAACGAGGTCGCACGCAAGGAGGCTTCCATCGAGCGCGGCATCGACGCCGTCGAGAGCCCCGCCGATCTGCCGGACGCCTGCGCCGACGTTATCGTCTCCAACCATGCCCTGGAGCACGTGGAATCCCCCCTCGAAGTCCTCCGGCTGCTGCGCCGGAAGCTGAAGCCCGGCGGCAGGGCCGTGTTCGTGGTCCCCCATGATGGCCCGCAGATCGCCTACGACCCTGCCGACGTGAACAAGCACCTGTACACCTGGAATCCCATGACCCTGGGGAACCTCTTCGCAACGGCCGGTTTCGAGGTCCTCGCCGCGGAGAACGTCCAGCACCAATGGCCTCCAGACTACGCCTCCGTCTGGGAATCCCGCGGGGAAGAGGGCTTCCACCGCGCCTGCCGCGAGCACGCCGCGAGGAACGGGAACTACCAGGTTCGCATCGTCGCCGCGCGCGGCAAGGACCCTGCGGCTCCGCCGCCGTCCACCCCGCGATCCGCGGAGGACGGCTGGAAGGCTGCGCCGTCCCCGGCCGCCTCCGCGCCGGCGGTCTCCCGCGGCCTGCCGATGGATCTGGACGACATTCCGGTGGCGCTGGTCGCCTACAAGCGGCCAGAGCACACCGCCCGCGTCCTCGCGGCCTTGAAGGACTCGGGGGCCAGGAACATCCACATCTTCTGCGACGGCGCGAGGAACGGGGCGGATGCCGAGGCCGTCGAAAGGACCCGCAAGCTCTGCCGTGCGGTGGACTGGACGCGGCCCCAAATCCACGAGGCCTCCGAGAACCGCGGGCTGGCCCGCTCGATCATGGGCGCCGTGGACGGCCTCCTGGAAAGCCACGAGACCGTCATCCTCCTGGAGGACGATTGCGTGCCCCAGAAGCGCTTCTTCGAATTCATGCGGAAGACCCTCACCCATTACCGGGACCGGGAGGAGGTCTTCGGGATTTCCGGATATACCGTCAACGTCCCGGAGCCCCTGCTGGCGCGCTATCCCTACGACCTGTATTTCCTGCCGCGCATCGGCAGCTGGGGCTGGGCCACCTGGAAGCGCGCCTGGAGCAAGCTGGAGCGCGACCTGCGCAAAGCGACCCGCGAGGCCCTGGATCGCGGCATCGATCTGGCACAGGGGGGGAGCGACATCCCCCTGACCCTGAACGGCATCCTGCAGGGGACCACAAAGGACGTCTGGACCCTCAACTGGGTGCTGACGGTCTACCTCAACCGCGGGCATTTCATCTATCCCACGGTATCGCACATCGACAACATCGGCATGGACGGCACCGGCGTGCATTGCGGGGTGACCGGCCGGTACGCCACGCGCCTGTCCGACGCGGAGCCTACACGGTTCCCGGATGCGATAGCCGTGGACCCCGGCCTGCTGGCGAATTTCAGGACGTACTATGATGCATGAGAACACCGGGCGTGGGAAGGCGGATCCTCCCAAGGCCATCCCCTACGGACGCCAGAGCATCGGGCCCGACGACATCGAAGCGGTGGTGCGGGTCCTCGAAGGCGATTGGCTGACGACGGGTCCGAGCGTCGATCGATTCGAGGAGGCGGTGGCGGAATTCTCCGGCGCCAGGCACGGCGTTGCCGTCTGCAACGGGACCGCCGCCCTGCACATGGCCATGGAGGCCATCGGCATCGGGGAGGGGGACGAGGTCATCGTCCCCCCCATCACCTTCGTGGCCACGGCCAACGCGGTGGTGTTCCAGAGGGGCCGTCCGATGTTCGCCGACGTGCTGGACGGATCCCTCCTCCTCGATCCTGCCGCGGTGGAGGCGGCCGTCACGCCCCGGACCAAAGCCATCCTGGCGGTGGATTACGCCGGACAGCCCTGCGACTACCAGGCCCTGCGGGCGCTGGCCGATCGCCGGGGCTTGCGGCTGATCGCCGACGCCTGCCATGCCCTGGGCGCGGAATACCGCGGCCGCAAGGTGGGCTCGCTGGCCGATATCACCCTCTTCAGCTTCCATCCGGTCAAGCACGTGACCACGGGGGAGGGCGGCATGGCCGTCACCGACGATCCCGATCTGGCCCGGCGCATGAAGCGCTTCCGCAACCACGGCATCTCCACCGATCACCGGCAGCGCACGGAGAAGGGGACCTTCGCCTACGCGATGGAGGAGCTGGGCTACAACTACCGCATCACGGATTTCCAATGCGCCCTGGGCGCCAGCCAGCTCAGCAAGCTGCCGGCCTGGCTTGAGCGACGCCGGCGGATCGCCGGCCGCTACGACGGCGCCTTCGCCTCCAGCCCCGGTTCGCCGGCGCCCCTGCTTCGGCCCCTCGCGGGGTCCGCCGAGGCGCGCCATGCCTACCACCTCTACGTGGTGCGGCTGGCGCTGGACCGGCTGGCGATCGATCGCGCCGGCGCCTTCGCCGAGCTGCGCAAGGCCGGCATCGGTGCCAATGTCCACTATTTTCCGGTCCACCTGCAGCCTTTCTACCGCAAGGCTTTCGGCACCCGGGAGGGTCTATGTCCCGTCGCCGAGGCGGCTTACGAGGAGATCCTGAGTCTGCCCATGTACCACGGCATGCAGGATGAGGATGTCGAAAGGGTTGTCACGACGGTTACCCGGGTGCTCGCGGATCATGCCGGATAGGTCCCGACAATGAAGCGGCGGTTCCTCGTCATCGGCGGCGGCTCCATCGGCAGGCGGCACATGGGCAACCTCCTCGCCCTGGGCCAGGAGGTGCTCGCCCTGGATACCCGGGAGGACCGCTGCGTCGAAATCCGGGAAAAGCTAGGCGTGCAAGCTTTCGCCGATCCGGCCGCTGCCTGGGCCGCGGAGCCTGAGGCGGTCTTCGTCACCACGCCCACCAGTTTCCACGTCGCGCCCGCCCTGGACGCCGCGCGCAGGGGCTGCCCCCTCTTCATCGAGAAGCCCCTGGCGCACGAAATGGCCGGGCTCGACGAGCTGCTGCGCGAGGTCCGCTCCAGGAGCCTGGTCACCCTGGTCGGATGCAACCTCCGATTCCATCCGGGCCTGCGCAGGGCGAAGGAGCTGCTGGAGTCCGGAGCCATCGGCCGCACGCTGGCGGTGCGGGCCGAGTTCGGCCAGTACCTGCCGGACTGGCACCCCTGGGAGGATTACCGCAAAGGGTACAGCGCAAACGCCCGCCTGGGCGGCGGCGTGATCCTGGACGACATCCACGAGATCGATTATGTGCGCTGGCTCGCCGGCGAAGTGGCGGAGGTGTCCTGCCACGCCGCGCGCACCGGATGCCTGGAAATCGACACCGAGGACATGGCTTCCCTGATCCTCAAGTTCCGCGGCGGCGCGGTGGGCGAAGTCCACATGGACTATCTCCAGCGGGTCTACAGCCGCACCTGCCATATCATCGGCTCGGAAGGCACGCTGCGGTGGGACGCCGCTTCGGGAGTCCGCCTGTGGCGCAAGGCCGCCGGGGCCTGGGAGGATTTCCCCCTCCCGGAAGGATGGAACCCCAACGTGATGTACCTCGACGAATTAAGGCATTTCCTGGACTGCCTGGAGGGCGCCGCGAGGTCCTGCCAGGACGTTTTCGAGGCGCGGCGCGTACTCGACGTGGCGATGGCGGCGAAACGATCGTCCGTCGAGGGGCGGGCCATCCGCCTGGAAGGGGAGGTTTGAGAATGCCCGGGAAACCGAGAGTCGTCGCGGTCGTGCAGGCCCGCATGGGCTCCACGCGCCTGCCCGGCAAGGTGCTGATGGATGTCGGCGGCCGCGCAATGCTGGGCCGTGTGCTGGACCGGGCCAGCCGGGCGCCGTCGCTGGATGTCGTGGTGGTCGCCACCACGGGTTCCGAAGCCGATGATCCCATTTGCGACTGGTGCGCCGCCGAGGGGTACGGATTCCACCGCGGCAGCGAGACGGACGTGCTGGACCGGTACTATCAGGCGGCCAAGGCCCAAGGGGCGGACGTCGTGGTGCGCATCACCGCCGATTGCCCGCTGCTCGACCCGTCCGTGGTGGACAAGGTGGTGAGGGTTTACCTGGACGGCGGCCTCGACTACGTCTCCAATACCCTCCGCTACACCTACCCGGACGGCCTGGACACCGAGGTCTTCTCGTTCGAGGCCCTGGAAAGGGCCTGGAAGGAGGCACGGCAGCCGGCCGAGCGCGAGCACGTGACCCCCTTCCTCAAGGACGCGGGCCGGTTCCGGATCCGCAACGTGGAGAGCCCCGAGGACCTGTCCGCCCGCGACCTGCGCTGGACCGTGGACGACCCGGGCGATCTGGAGTTCGTGCGGGCGGTATACGGACGGCTGGGCCGCGGCGACGGTTTCGGGATGGAGGACGTCCTGGCATTGCTGGCGAAGGAGCCGGCGCTCGAGGAGTTGAACATGGGCACGGTACGCAACGAAGGGTATTACAAGTCTCTGGCCGCGGAGCCGGCCATGAAGCCGCTCGAAAGATCCCTGGCGAAGAGCCTGGCGTGGAAGCGGAAGGCCGAGGCACTGATCCCGTCCTGCACCCAGACCTTCAGCAAGGGATACAACCAGTTCGTCCAGGGCGTGGCGCCCATCTTCCTGGAGGAGGGGACTGGCTGCCGCGTCAAGGACGTGGACGGCAACGAATACGTGGATTATATCCTGGGCCTCGGCCCCGTCATCCTGGGATACGGATATCCCAGGGTGAACCAGGCCGTCGAAAGGCAGCTCAAGAAGGGCGTCAGCTATTCGCTCCCGCATCCCCTGGAGGTGGAGGTCGCCGAGCTCATCGTGGACATGGTCCCCTGCGCCGAGATGGTGCGCTTCGGGAAGAACGGGTCGGACGTGACGGCCGGCGCCATCCGCATCGCGCGGGCGCATACCGGCCGCGAGCACGTGGCCTGCTGCGGCTACCATGGCTGGCAGGATTGGTACATCGGCTCCACCACCCGCAACCTGGGCGTCCCGGCATCCACCCAAGCTCTCATCCACCATTTCAACTACAACGATCCGGCCAGCCTGGAGAAGCTCTTCGCCGAGCATCCGGGGCGGATCGCCGCCGTGATCCTGGAGCCCATCGGGGCCATCCCGCCCGCGGAGGGTTTCCTCGGGAAGGTGAAGGACATCGCCCGCAGGAACGGGGCGCTCCTGGTCTTCGACGAGGTCATCACCGGCTTCCGGCTCGCGCCGGGCGGCGCGCAGGAATATTTCGGCGTGACCCCGGACCTGGCCTGCTTCGGCAAGGCCCTGGCCAACGGCTTCCCGCTGGCCGCCATCGCCGGACCCCGGGACCTCATGGCCCTGATGGACAGGATCTTCTTCTCCTTCACCTTCGGCGGCGAGGCCCTCTCCCTGTGCGCGGCCAAGGCCACCCTCGAGGAGATGCGGGAGAAGAACGTCATCGGGCATCTGCGGGAGCAGGGCGGCCGCCTCGCCGACGGGTTCAAGATCCTGTCCGCGCATTACGGCCTGTCCGACCGGCTTTTCCTCCAGGGCCTGCCCGCCCGCACCGTGGCCTCCTTCAAGGATCCCTCGGGCGCGGACTCCCTGATCGTGAAGAGCCTATTCCAGCAGGAATGCCTCAAGCGGGGCGTGCTCCAGCTCGGGTTCCACAATATCTGCTTCAGCCACGGACCCGAGGATATCGACTACACCTTGCGCGTCTACCGCGCGGCGATGGAGGTGGTGGCCGCCGCCATGCGCGACGGCGACATCGGGAAGTTCCTCGAAGGCGAGGCGGTGCAGCCGGTGTTCAGGAAGCCATGAACGCGTCCATCGTGGGCGGGGCCGGCCGGGAGGCGAAGCCCATCCTGATCCGCGCCGACGCGTGGGCCGGGATCGGGGCGGGGCATGTCATGCGCTGCCTGGCGCTGGCGCAGGCCTGGATGGACAGGGGCGGGAAAGCCCATTTCCTACTGGGCGGGGCTTCCGGCTCCCTGGAGGCGCGACTGCGATCCGAAGGCGTGGAGGCGAGCCGGATCCGGTCCGCCCCGGCTTCCCGGGAGGATGCGGAGGAGTCGCTTGCGCTGGCCCGTCGGCTCGGGGCCGCGGCGGTGGTGACCGACGGATACCCCTTCACCGGGCCCTACCAGCGCATCCTGAAGGAGGGGGGCGTCCGCCTCCTCGTCATCGACGACAACGGGGAGTGCGCGCCCTATGAGGCGGACTTGATCCTGAACCAGAACATCCATGCCCGGGAAGGCTGGTATCGGGAGCGGCGTCCGGGAGCCGCGCTCCTGCTGGGCAGCCGCTTCGCCATGCTCCGGAAGGAGTTCCTCGCCCCGCCCGCCGGGTCCGGAGCCGGATCCGCGCCACGGGACCCGTCGGAGGATCCCAGGAATATCCTGGTCACCATGGGCGGCGGCGATCCGGACAATGCCACCTTGCGGGTGATCCGCGCCCTGCAGGGCATCGCCTTCCCCGGAATGGCCGTCAAGGTCGTGGTGGGCATGGTGAATCCCAACCTGGCCTCCCTGGAGGCCGCCGTGGCCGATCGTCCCGACCTGGACTTCGCCTTGCAGAGGGAGGTCCGGGACATGCCCGGCCTGATGGGCTGGGCCGACATCGCCGTATCCGCCGCGGGAAGCACGGTCTGGGAGCTGATGCACGCGGGACTGCCCTCCCTGCTGGTGGTGGTGGCGGAGAACCAGCGGGAAATCGCCGCCAGGCTGGATCTGGACGGGATGGGCGTGAACCTCGGTTGGCATGCCGACCTCCTCCCGCAGCGCATAGCCGCGGAAATCCGGGACCTCCTGGACTCGGCTCCGGCCAGGGCTGCGATGGCCGGCAAAGGCCGGGATCTGATCGACGGACGGGGCGCGGCCCGGGTGGCCGCCGCCCTGGACGGCGAGGAAAGCGGTTGATGCGCCTCCTCTTGCTGGGCAATAATTGGTTGGGATGGCAAGCGCTCTAATGGCTCGAGGAGTCCGGCGAGGACGTGGCCGGCCTGGTCTGGCATCCGGAGCCGAAGCGGAAATTCGGCGCGGAGATGCGCTCGGAGTTCCGGGGCGCCGATCGACAGGTGTTCGACGGTTCGCGCCTGGGGGATCCCGGGGTGCTGGAGGCGATCCGTTCCTTGCGATGCGATCTGGCCTTCTCGGTGCTCTTCGACTACGTGGTGAAGCCGGAGTTCATCTCCCTGTTCCCCCGCGGCGTGGTGAACCTGCATCCCGCGCTGCTGCCCTACAACCGCGGCCAATACCCGAACGTCTGGAGCATCATCGAAGGGACCCCTTCGGGGACCACCCTGCACTACATCGACCCCGGCATCGATACCGGGGACCTCATCGCCCAGCGGCGCGTGGAGGCGGAGCCCGTGGACACGGGAGAGACCCTGTACCGGAAGCTGGAGCGCGCCTCCCTGTCCCTGATCCAGGATACCTGGCCCTCCCTGAAGGCGGGGACGGCCCCGAGGAAGCCCCAAACCGGGGAAAAGGGCACCTACCATCGCACCCGGGACGTGGACGGGGTGGACGAAATCCATCCGGATCGCATGTATAGCGGCAAGGAGTTGCTGGACGTGATCCGCGCCCGGACCTTCCCCCCGTACAAAGGGGCCTATATCCGCGTCGGCGGCCGCAAGGTCTACCTGCGCCTCGGCCTGGAATACGGCGAGGACGGCTGATGGAGGGGAAGAACTACCTGGTCCTGGGTTGCAAGCCCTGGAACCGCCGCGTGTTCGAGGAGAGGTTGGCGGGGCTGCCCGGCCGGTGGCAGTACCTGGACTCCCCCGGGGCCCTGGCCGGTTTCGACCTGGGTACGTACCGGCCCCGTTACCTCTTCTTCCTGCACTGGTCCTGGAAGGTTCCGGCGTCCGTCACCGGCGCACATGAATGCGTCTGCTTCCACATGACCGACGTGCCGTACGGGCGCGGCGGCAGCCCCTTGCAGAACCTCATCGTCCGAGGGCACAGGGAGACGCGGCTCACCGCCCTGCGCATGGCGGAGGCCATGGACGCCGGGGCCGTCTACGCCAAGCGGCCCCTGTCCCTGGAGGGGGGAGCGGAGGAGATCTACATCCGGGCCGCCTGCCTGGCCGCCGACATGATCCGCGACCTCGCGGCCCGCGAGCCCGTTCCGGAGGCGCAGTCCGGGGAGCCGGTCCTCTTTGCCCGCCGCAAGCCTTCGGAGAGCGAGATCCCGCCCCTGGGGAGCCCGGCCGCGCTCCACGATTTCATCCGCATGCTGGACGCGGAAGGCTATCCCGCCGCCTACCTGGATCACGGGGGTTTCCGCTACCGGTTCAAGCGGGCCGCCCTCTACGACGGGCGCATCGCCGCCGACGTGACCATCACCCCCATCCCTCCGGAGGAGGAGGAGACATGAAACGGATCCTGACCGTGGCCGCCCATCCCGACGACGAGGTTCTGGGATGCGGCGGAGCCATGGCCCGGCACGCGGCCGGCGGGGACGAGGTCTACGTGGCCATCCTGGGCGAAGGGGCCACCTCCCGCGCCGGAAGCCGGGAGTCCGCCGACATGGGCAAGGTGAGGGGCCTGGAGGCCGATGCGCGCAGGGCCGCGGACGCGCTCGGGGTCAAGGAGGTTTTCTTCGGCGGCCTGCCCGACAACCGCTTCGATTCGCTGCCGCTCCTCGACGTAGTCAAGGCGGTGGAGAAGCTGGTCGCCGACCTGTCCCCGGAGATCGTCTACACCCATCACGGCGGCGACCTGAACGTCGATCACCAGGTGGTCGCCCGTGCCGTGCTGACGGCCACGCGGCCCAAGCCCGGCCATTGCGTCAAGGAGGTGCTGGCCTTCGAGATCCACTCCGCGACGGAGTGGGGCTTCGGCCGCGTCGGCGCTCCCTTCCGCCCGGAGGTGTTCGTGGACATCGGCGGCAGCCTGGCGGCCAAGCTCGAGGCGCTCTCCCGCTACCCGACCGAGGTCTGCGGATTCCCCCATCCCCGATCCCTGAAGGCCGTCGAGGCCGCCGCGGTGCGCTGGGGCTCCGTCGCGGGCTTCCACGCCGCCGAACCCTTCGAGCTGATCCGGAGCCTGCGTTGAAAGGAAGCCATCCCATGCCCGCCGTCGAAAGCATAACCATCGGGAAGCGCAAGGTGGGGCCCGGACAGCCGGCCTACCTCATCGCGGAGATGTCCGCCAACCACAACCAGGATTTCGCGCAGGCCTTGGCCATCCTGCGGGCCGCCAAGGAATCGGGCGCTGACGCCATCAAGATCCAGACCTACACGCCGGATACCATGACCATAGACAGCCGGAAGGGCAATTTCGTCATCGGGGAGGGATCGCCCTGGACCGGCCGCAACCTCTACGAAGAAGTACAGACCGTCGGCCCGCTGCCGGTCGC